>NZ_LWMS01000043.1 GCF_003149675.1 Methanosphaera cuniculi
AAGGACAACAATCAACAGTAAACTTCTATAAAGCACCACAAATAATGACACCACCAATAACAATAATTAAACCAAAAACTATGTTAGTAAATGATAAACAAACAATACAGTTTACTACAAATATGGCGAATTCAACAATATACTACACAACAGACAATACAAACCCAAAAAATAGTAAAACAAGAAAAACATCAAAAACAGGAAATCAAATAACAATAAACAAAAACACAAAATTAAAATATTACACAGAAAATGACGGATACCATTCAGAAGTATATACATACACACCACCAGAAAGTAACAATCAAAGACCAACAATAGCAGTATATAATACAACAAGAATGTATTCAAATGGAGAACAAAGAATAATGATACAATCAAATCAACCAGGAACAATATACTACACAATATGCACAAAAACAGAAACACCAATAACAAATGAATATACAGATGAAATAACAATAAATCAAGACCAAAAAATTCAAATATATGCAGAAAACACAGAAAATACGAAAAAATCAAAAATGATAGAATACACAATACAAAATAAGTCAAAAACAATAATGAACTACACATACACAATACAAACATCAAACACATATCCAGAACACTACATTAAATTTACTT
>NZ_LWMS01000044.1 GCF_003149675.1 Methanosphaera cuniculi
ATATATAATATATAATATATAAAATGTTACCTATGTTACCTATGATTTAAATGTATACGTATAATAACAATTTTTTTATTATTGATATATATTATATATAAGGGGTGTTTTGAAATTAAAGGTAACAAGTAACATTTACTGTATCTCTTACAACACACAGTTATTTTTCGGAATGGAAGGGGTGTCCGGCGTTTTCGTATAAAACGTAACATTTGGTAAAAATAGTAACATTTTTTTTGTATTATTCCATTATTTTTTTGGATATATGAATTATTTATTTAGAATATGGAGATGTGAATAGTTTATGATTAATGATTGTTTATTACCTAAGATTGTTTATGATTCTAAATTATTTTCTAATAATCAGCGTTATGTTGTAGTAGTACCTGGTGGATTGAAGGATATTAGTACTTCACCTTTCTTTTATAAGGGGGGTAGGATTGGGCGTTTCGGGAAAAATAAAACGTCTCATCTTTTAATTGATAGGTATATGGATTATGTTAATATTCTTGGTCGTGTTGATAATTATAATAGGAATAATCCTAATCATTTATGTAATGTTTTTATGAATTGTTATCCTGATCCTTTGCATGTTTATATGATTATTCTTGATTTTGATGGTGATGGTGATTTATCTTCTGTTTATCGTGAGGTTAGTCATTGTTATGATATTGTTATGGATAAGGGTTTTAATGCTGTTATTGTTATGAGTGGGAGTAAGGGTTTTCATTTGTATATTCAGATTCCTTGTACTAATTTTTCTGGTCATTTGGATGATAAGGCTTTTTTTATTGAGTATTGGAAACAGTTAATTAATTATAATAGTAATGGTTATAAGTTTCTTGATGAAAATCATTTCCGTAATGGTCTTGGTGGTAATATTCGGTTGATTGGTAGTGAACATCCTAAGGCAAATGGTGGACGTACCCGGATTTTTAAGGGTTGTTTTTGTGATGTTGATTGTTTTGATAGTGATGCACTAGAATATCATGATTACTTATTGGAACAGTGTGAAATTGCTAGTAATAGGGCTTATGATATGAAACAACGAAAAATAAAACAAGCAGCAGCTAAGAACCTTAAACTTAGTAGTAAACATGGATTTAATCCGGAAGAAATAAATTTACGTGTACTGTTTAAATCACTTTATCCTGGTAATTGGTATCGTGATTTTGAGCGTTATAGTATGTTTCGGTGTCCTTTTCATGGTGAAGAACACGCGTCTCTTATGGTTTTTCATGATTTTTTCATTTGTAAGTCTTGTGGTGAACAGGGATATCTTAATAAGTTGGTTTCTATGAATGTTTTATCTTGGAAAGAGTTAGAGGATATGTATTCTTAATTTTTTTTATTTTTTTTTCAATTTTACTTTAATTTATTATTTTTATCTACATTTGTAGGTAAAAAAGTATATATACTATTAAATACATAATATTTATTACAGAGAAAAAGGGGGTGAAAATCATAAGTATAATAATATTTATTATACTACCAATAATTTATATTGCAAAAAATACGCATATCAATATAAATTACTGGGTATTAAAATTTAAAAAAGAATAAGGGGTTTCCCTTATTCTTACTATTATTATACTTATAACATATGTTTCTAATAATATATATAAATTCTTTGAATATTCTCAAACAAAAATTGATTAATCAATTATAGGAGGAAACATATAATGAAAAAAGATATAACATTGCATGGTAGGAATGGTGAAGTAGGTTTAAGTATTGAAATAATCAATCCTATTATTGCACTAAAAAAAGATCTAAAGACATTAAGACAACTTATTAGAATATTTATTTAAAATAATTAAATATTCCTTTTTTATCTTTTTTTTAAAAATAAACTTAACAGGAGGAGTACATTAATTATGGACATGGTGTTAGGTTCTGGTGAAAATGGTTTATTTGTCCAGTACATTGGAAAGATTAATAAAAAAAATGTAAAACAAAAAATAAAAGGTAAATTGTATTCATCTAATCATTATCGTATTTCTATACCCGTTCCATTAATCAAATTTTTAGGTACTGATAAAATATTTATGAAACAGTATTCTAAAAACAAATATAAATTATTAATTCATGATGAAACAGACACAATTCCTTTATATTTTAGGACATTGAATCCTAAATCAAAATCACCACGATATGTGTTGACCTTACCTAAGAAATTCTTTGGATTTCTTGATTATGAATATCAAGATGATATGGTTATGAATATTTTTTGTTATGTTAAAGATAGTCAAACTCATGTAGATTTATACATATTATAAAATAAATATACGCGACCATAAAAAAAGTAGATTAATAGGCATGTAGATAAATAATACTAAAAAAAATGAAAGATTACATTTTTTTGGAGCTATGATAGGATGATTAATAAAAAAAAGATATCAATATTTTTAATAATTTTAATAATACTTCTCATGTTTACAAGCTGTATAAATGCAATGATAGATTATGGAGAAGCTGAGGTAAAACCTGTAAATGTAACAGTTACATATAAAGATCATAATACAACAAAATATGAAGGAGATAGAGGCTTAGAAATAATTAGTTTTACAGATGAATTAACAGGAATGGAATATACAGCCAACTTTGCTAATATGGGTGTAATACGAACATTAGCATACATGACAAAAAGACAATTTAAATTCAATGATACAATATGTATAAGATATCAATTTGATAAGGATTTCCCAGAAAGTCGGTCGGTTGTAGAAATTAAAGGTAAAGATGGAAAATACATGGCTTTACTAGATGAATCCCGTTCTGATTTATCTGATGAAGAAAAATCATACTTCGACAACTATGATGATCTCAGAGAAGAATATCTTGCAAAACAAAGTAAGAGTAGTAGTGAATCCCATGTTTATCATGAATCTAGTAAAAAGAAATCTGGATTTTATTATGGTAGTCATGGATTGGGATATTATAGATCATTTTAAGAGGATTATTTTTATTCCCTCTTTTTATTCTTCTTTTTTTTTATTTTAATATTTATTTTTATTTTTATTATTTTAGTTTATTGTTTCTTTATTTATTTTTATAGTACTTTATTAATTGATTATTTTTAGTATTTGATATTGATATGATATTCTATTTTATGTTATTTATTCCTTGTTAACTTGCTTACAACTTCTTACATATACAATATTATTATAATAAACTACACTGGAGTAACCATAAAACATGAATGACGATCTAAACATATCAAGAAGTAAAATAATAGGGCATATATACGAAGAAAACAGAGAAAATGCTAATATCATACGAAGCCCTGAACAAATACTATGGCATATAGGTAATGACATAATGGAAGAAGTAGCACTAAGCAAACTACCAAGCAACTTAAGACGATTACATACAAGTGGTAAAGTTCACTTCCACGACCTATCAAGCTTGCCGTATAGATCGATGAATTGTTGTCAGTCAGATGCTCGTTTTATAGCAATGATGGGATTACGTGCGGCTGGAACAACAGGGCGTGGTGTATATGCTAAGCCTGCAACAAGACTTAAAAGTTTTGTCCACCAGTTGAGCGAAGCTATGCACGCTGCACAAAGTAACCTAAGTGGTGGACAAGGAATGCCACACTTAAATGTATTTATTGCTCCTTTCGTTGCAGATATGGGTTATGAAGAAATAAGAAAAGGTATTCAAAGTTTTATATATAATTTGTCTGTACTTTATAGTAGTAGGGGGAGTCAAACAACATTTAGTAGTGTACAACTGGATGTTGGTATGCCTGATTTTTTAATGGATGAACCAGCATATGCTAATGGTGGAAATGTTGTAGGAACTTATGGTGATTTCGTAGAGGAGTCACAGAAAGTATTACGTGCATTTACTGAAGAAATGCTTAAAGGTGATGGTAATGGTCATCCTTTCCTTTTCCCTAATAGTATTTATACTCTTCGTAAGGAAAGTTTTAATGATGAATTTGAAGAAGAATTAGAATTAGCACATAGAGTTAGTGCTAAACATGGTAATAATTATTTTCTTAATTTAACTAATAAAAGTACTCCTGAAGATGTTAGTGTTATGGGTTGTCGTACACAGTTGGGCAGTGACTGGACGGGTAATCCACTAACGGATTGTCTTCGTTGTGGTAATCTTTCTTATGTATCATTGAACTTACCTCGTATTGGTCTTGATTGTCGTGGTAGTGAAGAAAGTTTCTTTGAAATACTTGGTGAACGTATGGACATGATACGTGAATTCCTTGCTCTTCGTCGGGGACAAGCTAAGAAATTATGGGGTTTAGATACTTTTCCATTTCTTAATCAACGTGATAAAAATGGGGATCTTTATTATAATATGGATAATTGTACAGATTCATTTGGTATTGTAGGAATGAATGATTTATGTCACAATATGCTTAATAAAGGTATTGAAACATTAGAAGGTCAAGATTTCGCACTACGTGTACTTGATTTTATGAATGAACGAAAAAATGAGTATAGTGATATGAATCCAGATATTCGTTATAGTATTATTGGTAGTCCTGCAGAAAGTGCTTGTGGACGTTTTGCTATAATGGATAAAAAATTATATGGTGATAAAGCATATTGTAATGGATCTGAGGGAGAATATTATTATAGTAATAGTTGTCATTTTCCTGTAGATACTGAATATGGTCTTATTGAAAAGATTAAATGGGAATCTAAAACTCATCCTCTTATGACTGGTGGTGCTATTCTTAATGCCTGGATAGGTGAAAGTTATACTACTTGGGATAGTCTTCGATCTTTTACTGATAAAATTTGTAATACTGATGCTCGTTACTATACTTTTAGTAGTGCTATGACTATTTGTGATCGTTGTGATATGGTTATGAAAGGTATTCAAGATACTTGTGTCAGATGTGGATGTACTGATTCTCTTCGTACTCTTGATAAGATTACTGGTTATCTTCAAAATACTAGTGGATGGAATAATAGTAAACAACGTGAATTTATTGATCGTAAACGTAAATGGTAAAGGGTGAATTGTAATGTCTGAATTTAAAATATTAGATACTGAATTAACTTATACTTATAGTACTAGTGATGATAATACTATGAGTTATGTTATTAGTCCTATTGATAAAAAGGTTTATCATCGTACTGAGTTTTTTGATGGTGATGTTGAATGTGAAGTTGTATTTTTTGGTTGTCCTGTACAATTTAAATATTATTATCTTGATGGTAATCTTATGATTAAATCTACATGGGTAAGTAATTTATATGAAAATGGTATATTTTATGATGATACTATTCCGAATATGGAAGATTGGCTTATCCGTGATGGTCTTGTAGGTTCTTTTAATAAAACTAATGTAACTGGTATTATTAATATATTATTTAATTGTTTTGTTGAAATGGGATTATGTCCTCCCATTAATATAACTAAAGCTATTGAAAAAAGTATTGAAAATGATGGTGATTTATTATGACTATAAAAAATGATGGATATCTAAAAGAAACAATTACATATACATATGAAACGAGTCGTGATGGTTATAGAACACAATTAGAATGTAATCCAGAAACTAAGGAAGTATGTAACCTGGGGGGATATGTAATGAATGCACATAAAAGAGGACTTCGTAAACGTTTAATTAATGCTTGTCCTGTTTTTTTTGAAATTCATAGTATGAAAGATAATATTTTATATTTTAATTGTATTTGGATTAGTAAATTGTATACTAAACCTATTCGTATGAGACGTGTTTCTGTAGATGATATAGGAGATAATCTTATGAATATGGGTTTATTTTTGGATACGTCTACTATTATTTATGATTTTGATGCTGTTATTAATATGATTATATCTTCTTTTGTTGAAAATAATCTTTGTAAACCTTTTGATAATATTGATAGTGATGAAATAGTATTCTACTAAAAATATAGGAGTATTTTATGACAGTTTGTAGTGATAAAACATTAAAAAGACTTATTCAAACAGAACAATTAGTAATTCGTCCATGTCCAGAAGATGAACAATATCAACCTGCTAGTATTGATCTTAGACTTGCTAATGATTGGGTTAAACTAAAAAAAGGTTCTAAGATTAGTCATGTAAGATATGGTAGTAGTGAATATATTATCCAACCTGATGAATTCTTACTTGCACGTACATTAGAACATGTAGAAATACCGCCCCATATGGTAGGTCGTGTAGAGGGTAGAAGTAGTTATGGACGACTTGGTTTAATGATTCATATTACAGCAGGTTTTATTGATCCAGGTTTTAAAGGAACAATTACTCTTGAACTGAAAAATATTAGTAGTAAACCTATTATTCTTCATGAAGGTGATTGTATTTGTCAACTTGTTATGGAGTATCTTGATTGTCCTTGTGAAGTTCCTTATAATGGGCATTATCAGAATCAAGAACTTTGTGGACGTAGTGTTTTATCTGATAAATTTGTAAATGAATAAAATATGGGAGATTTTGTTATAAATGTTTAATGAAAATGAATTACATCAATGTAATAATTGTGGTAACTGCAGCCATGAACATGTAAATATTAATACTGGTTCTGATGTATTTGTTAAGTATGAAGAATTACTTGAAAATGCTAAACATGTAATGAGTGATACTGAAATAACTTTTAAAGAATATATTAACAATTTAAATGATTTTGAATATAAAATATCTGTTCTAAAAAATGATATGGATTATATGGCAGATATGATTGATGTACTTAATAAGAAACTTAAAAATATACATGAAAGTTCATTAGCTCTTAATCATAATGTGGATTTTTTGGTGTCTAAATATATTTCAGATTGTAATGATGAAAAAGTACATTCTGATATTGATTGGATTATGGAATATGCTATTGATGATTCATTAACTGAATCTGATTTAATTGATTTATTATGTGATCATGAAGGTTTTTCCAGTGAAGATATTCTTTATATTATTAGACGTTTTAATAATCTTAAACGTAGTAGAGAGGAGTAATTTAAATTATGGCTGAATATATAGTATTTGAAGGAATTGATGGAGCGGGTAAATCTTCTCTTATAGAACTTCTTCATGATAAATTAATTAATGATGGATATAATGTATTATGTATCCGTGAACCATCACATGAAATTTTAACTAATCCTAATGATGATGTTATTTCAACACTTGAATTTGCATTAGATCGTATGAAACAATTTAAACGTATTGATTTTGAAGCATATGATTATGTTATTAGTGATCGTTCTTTTTATAGTAATATTGCATACCAGGGTACATCTGAATCTAAAATAGAATGGATTGTTGGTGTTAATAGTTTTGCACGTCGTCCTGATCGTTTTATTTTTGTTGATATTGCTGGGGATACTAGTTGTAAACGTGAATTAGGATTTGTTGATCCTGATATGGCTTTATTCCTTGATTGTTGTCGTGAACGTTATCTTTATTTACTTCCAGATAATCATTTACTTCTTGATGGTAATGTTTCTTTTGAAGATAATTTAGAACGTATTATGTTATATCTTTTGAGGGGATGATTAATATTGGAGTTTATAAAATGTGAAGAGTGTGGTGGTAAGTTATTATTTGATGTTTTACATCATGAATATTATTGTAAAGATTGTGGACTTGTTGTTGATGAGCCTTATTATTTGGTTGATGAACATGATTTTAATCCTATTCGTACTCGTCATGATTATTGGAATTGGAATGATACTCCTTTTCTTCATAAAGTTGGTTGTAAATCATGGAATAATTCTAGTGTATATAGGCAGCAACGTAAGAATTTGTGTCTTAGATATATTATGAGTTATCTTGAACTTAATAGTGATGAAAAGAAATTTGTATATTATATTTTGGATCATTTAACTTTAAAAGAATTACATGGTAATGCTTCTTGTAATACTATTTATGCTGGTGTTTGTAGGTATGTTTTAAAGTGTAGTCGTCCTTTGATTCTTAGACAGTTTTGGTATTCTACTGGTATTTTTAGAGATGTTGGTCTTACTGCTAGGGTTTTTCATGTTATTGAAAATAATATTATGAGTAAAATTAGTGGTTAAATTATTTATTTTTTGATTTATCTTTCTTATATATCTAGGATTTTGTTTTTATCTTTGTAATTGTTTCTTTTTTGGTTTTTATTTGATTTCCTTGTTTATTTGTTTTAGTTGCTATGTAGTAATATAATTAATGAGAAAGGTTTTATTTTATTTTATAAATGATTTATTATTTTTTTTTTAATCCTTTTAATGAGAATTAATGATTATCTTACAAAAAAAACTAATTAAAGATAAAATTAAAAGTAGGGAAAAAAAGTACTTTCTCATATTATTTTCTAAAGAAGATAAATGAAATGTTAAAGAATATTTTTTAAGGGAAATTATAAAAAAAACTATTTAAAAGGGAGGTATGTTACATTAAATGATTTACAATAATCAAACAATAATAGCAATACTTCTAGGTGTAGGTTTACTTGGTGGAATATATTTAAGAGATCAAAATATTATTCTTACAATCAGTGGTGCATTGGCTGGTATGCTTACTGTTTCTAAAAGTGATAAAGTTACAGAAGTACAAAAAACAACAATTATACCACCTGATGAACAAATACAAGAAAAAGAATCTATACCTGTTGATGAAGGAGCATAGTACTATATAATTTTATTTAAGGGCGGGAAATTATCTTTTTTTCATTTTTGTAATGTAATATGTATATTTAAAAGAATAAATGATTAACAGATTCCGACTAGGCTTGCTTAAAAACAACAATATAAATAGTAATAAAATAGAAGATGAAGGCATGGATAATAAAATATCAAATGAAGATAAACTTCATAAAATTGAATATAGAGTATCTGTGCTTGAAAAAGATAGTGAAAGACAATACAAAGCTACAACAGAAACACTAGAACATATAAGCACACAATTAAATGAAATAACTGTTTATATGCGTGATACTTATGCAGAAAGTAAAGTAACTGAACGTGCATTAAAAGAACATGTTCATGATATAGCAAGACTTGAAAATGAACTTAAAGAAAGTAAAATTGAACTTCATGAAGAAATAATTAGTGTTGATCAAGCACAACGTAAATGGTTGTATGGTGTAGTTATGGCTGTTTTTAGTGTACTTGCTGCTCAACTTCTTATATTACACTAAAAAAAAGAGCGTAAGGATTTAGAATAGGTAGGAGATTATCAAAGGTTATTATTATGTTAGTAAATTATGATGAATTACAACAAAAAATCACCGATGAACAAAAAGGACTATATGGACTAACAATATTAGATAATCCTTATATACCTGTAGATCCTTACCGCGAACAAGCACTTACAATCATGGATGACAGTGCATTTAAACTAATTAGTGGAAGTGCATTCAGTGGAAAAAGTATGCTTCTTGCAATTCTTGCCGTACAATATCTTACACTCCCAGATTATAGATGTGTAATAATGCGTAACACTTATGACCAACTAATGGCTCCAGGTGGTGTTATGGATACTCTTAAAGATTGGCTTTTGCAAGAAGAAGATATTACTGATTCTAGAGGAAATGTTGTACAAAAAGGACTTGGAGATCTTACATGTACTTTTAATCAACGTAATAAATGTTTTATAAGTCCTATGGGTGGACGTATTTATTATGACTTTGCAAATAGACCTGGTGTACTTAACAAATTTAGGGGAAATACATATCAACGAATTATTGTAGATGAAGGTACAGAACTTGATCCAGAAATTCTTGACTTTCTTCCTCGTAGTTTAAGACGTGATTATGGTGTTAGTATTCCTCTTAATTATATTATTGCTACTAACCCTAGTCTTAGCCGTGGACGTGAATATATAAAACCTAACTTTGTTGATGATAATAGTCCTAATCCATATTTTAGATTAGACTTTAAAATGAATCCACACATAAGAGCAGATGAATATGATGCAATGCTTTCACGTATGAGTCCACTCCAACAAGCATTTATGCGTTATGGAGATTGGGATTTTGTATTAGATGAAGGACTTTTACTTACACGTAAACAATTTGAAGATGCAACAATAAATGAAACAGATTATAATTGTAGTAATTGTTCTTATGGTGTGATTGGTGTTGATCTTGCTGCTACTGGTTCTGACAAAACAAGTATAACTTATATGATGTATATGAATGATGGAAAAATAGTTATTCATGATAATATTCTTATTAGTGATAGTTTTGTAGAAGAACCTCTTATTCAATTTATAGAAAAACAACCATTAGTTCATACTGTAGTATTTGAAAAAGAAGGTGGAAGTGCAGCAGAGTATAGTAAAAAACACTTTGAAAATGTTTTATTTGATGTACAACAAAGATGTCACTTTTTTATTGAATTTAGTAATGTAACTGAAAATAAATTTGAACGTGCTAGACCTTTAGCAAGAGGAATAAGACAAGAACATGTACTTATTAAACGTAGTCTTGATAATTATAATACATTACTTAAACAATTTATGTATGTTACACCAGATAAAACAAAGATGCGTGAATTTGCAAGTCCTGATATGCTTGATTCATGCACAATAGGATTTAATTATCTTAATCAGTTATTGGGGATTATATGAAATCTAATTATACATTAAGTAAAGATTATAAAGAAACAAAGATGGGTGTTGATGGATACCTTTCTGAACAATTAAAGCATATATCACAACAGCAAAGTATTAAACCTAATGATGATACACTTCAAACACGTATTTATCCTCTTGTTCCATTATCTGAAACACGTTATATTTATGATCATTGTAGTATGCTTCGTAAAATTATAGAAGTAGAAGCACAGGATGTAATACTTAATGATTATACACTTTCAGATAGTGAAGAAGATACATACAACTTTGATATGTTTTGGAATGAAAAAAATAAATACCAATTATATCTTGCAACAATTGAATTTTATCTTTATGGATATGGATGTTGTGAACTTAAAACAACTGAAGATGAAAATGGTAATATAAAATTTTATTCATTAACACAAATTTCTGCACCTACAGTTCAAGTTATACGAGAGAAATATGAAATCCCAGGCGTTGCAGGAGGGGTAGATTTCTTTTATTTAACACAAGAAGTAGGAAGTCGGCGTGTAAAACTTAGATTTTCACATAAGGATTATGCTTTGTTAGATGAGAATGAAATAGAAGATTATAGTACTGGTTATGCTCTTTGGATAGGTTCTGGTATTGAAAGTGAATGGTTTGCAAGTCCTTTATGGCTTCAATGTAAAAATAGTTTACTTACAAGTATCATGGTTGATGATTTAAATAATGAGAAAATTTACAATGGAAATATTCCAGCTGGTGTAATGGTTTTCACAGGGCCTCCACAAATTAATCGTGAAGGTGAACCACGTATTGAAGATAAACTTAAAGAAGATCTTCGAAGTTGTGGTAGTGGAACTGTATTTAGTTATATTACAAGTAGTAGTAATACTACTAAAGTAGAATGTGATTATACTGCTCTTGAAGATAAGAATTATGAATATTTACAAGGTCTTAAAGATGATGCTATTCAAACAATTCTTTCAGTTTATGCTATTCCTAAGATTCGTTTAATGATTGATGATGTTAAAGAATCTATGAATAGTAATAAGAGTGAAACTATTTATGAAGTATATAATAAATCTCTTATGCTTCAACAGTCTTTCTTTAAACAAATCATTAACAGATTTAATCATGTATACCTCGGAGTGCATAGTGATATAGTTATGGGTTTACCTGAATTTGTAGAAAAAACAAGTTCACAAACTGATATGATCATGCAGTTATGGGATAAAGGATTACTTACATTAAGACAAGCAGTTCAAGAAATAGGAGATATACTTCCAAATATTGATCTTGATGAATTAATTGGCGATGAATATTATATGGATCAAAGATTTTACCAAGGTAAATTACTTGGAAGTGTAGAAGGTATTGATGAAAGTTATGATACTGTTACAGATGAAGTAAATGAAGCATTTCAAAAGTTAAAACGTTCAGATGATGAATTCAAACTATAAAAAGAAGAGGTTTAAAATAAAATGAATTCTGATGTACTGAAACTTTTTCGTTATCGTGATGCTTGTTATATCATGAAAAGTCGTAGAGATCCTGTTACATGGATATTGCATCAGTATATGCTTTATAAATTAATAAGTGCATGGCGTGATGATGAAAATTTATTTGAATCTGTTAAAGATTATGCTAGTTTTACTGATAATGATATGATTAAAACATTATTTGCAGGATTAGTTATAGGTTCATTATTTAGAAGTGGACGACCTCTTGTAAATGATAATAATATTACATCATATCTAAGATCAGCTAATGAAACACATATTAATAATCGTATTAGTCGTAATATTGTTAATGATAAACGTATTAGTAATGATATAGGTGTAACATGGAAACTTAGAAATCTTACACAACAATTAAATAAATTCTTAATACCTCATCAAATACAACATGCAGAAAATATGGCTGATCAAGTATTACGTACAACAAAAGTTACTAGTAAAATGGCAATTAATGTAGTACGAGAATATGTAAAAAGAGGAACTGGACGATTTAAAGATTTTGATGCAATAAGAAGAAGTAAGATACGAACAGAACAATTACAACGTAATTTTCATATGACTATAGATCAAACTGTAGATTATCATAAAATGCAATTATTACCAAATCGTTGGAAACCTGCACGTAAAATATGGGTATGGCATCCAAACGAAGCAACAAGACATAGTAGTATGAGTGGTGCTACAGTTGATTTAGATGAAGATTTTAAAGTTGTTAGTGATGCTGGACGTTGTCCTATTGCTTATATGCGTTTTCCTCATGATAGTCATGCACCTGTGTGTCAAACTGCTAATTGTTATTGTACTGTAAGGTATGAAAAGGCAGACGGTACACCTGTTCGTGTAAATGTATTTAAATAGAACATAAAAAAAACTTTTTCAAGCATTTTTAAAGATTTTGAAGAAAAAAAAATAAAATAAAAAAATTTATAGGAATAATAAGAATATGAGTCTTAATCAAAATGATTATATTTATATAAGGGCTTGTGTTGTTGCAAATGGAATACCAGATCAAGATGGGGATAAATTAAACAAAGAAGATATTAAAAGAATCTTTTCAAATTCCATTCATCTTAGTTGTGATGTAAACCATGATTTTATACCACGTGATGGAATAGATATCCTAGAAAATAGTATAACAGATAGTGATGAAAAATTAGGAGATATCACTGTACCATCTGGTAGTTGGATGGTAACTATTCGTACAAATAATAAAGATATAATTAAATTAATACAAAACGGGGAATTAAGAGGAACAAGTCTTACTGGAATTCCTGACCGTGATTTAGATGTACACAGTATGGATAGAGTTACATATGCTGATATTAAAAAGTATGATAAACTTAATCCTACTTTTATATCAATTGTAGAAGAGGGAAATAATCGTATTCCTTTTGTTGTTATGGATTATAATACATATGTTACTAAAGGTTCTCAGCAACTTTCTTATAATGATCTTGTTGCTGTAATTAAACAATTTATTCCAAATGAACAAAGACCAGAACAAGCAGATTTAACTAGAACACAAGTTCTATCAGATAGAAAAAATGGTGATAATGTGGATAATGAAACACAAAAAGTAGAAGAAAAAGTAGTTGATAATGAACAAATTACTAAAAAAGATCTTCGTTCATTCCTTGATGGTATCCGTGAAATGATTGGTAAACCAGCACAAGGAACAGAAGAAGAAAAAGTAGAAGAAGTAAAAAAAGAAGCAACACCAACCACAGATGAAGATGAGAAAGTTGATGATGTTGCTGTTGAAAAAGAAGCTGTAGTTGAAGAAGAAAAAGTAGAAGATGTAGCACCAACAACAAAAAAAGGTGGTATTGATGAAGCTGTTATTATGTCTAAAATGGATGCTCTTCTTGAAGCTATGAGTAAAATTGTTGATGAGATAGGTAATAATGTTGAAGATGTTGCTGTTGAAAAAAAAGCAGTAAAAGGAAAAGATTCTAAAGGCTGTGCTGTTGAAAAAGAATCAGTAGATGAAACAGTTGAAAAAGAAGAAGATGATGATGTTCAACCTGTAACTAAATCCATTAAAAAAGGAACATCTGAAACTATTAAACCTGAAATTATAGGCTCTGAAAATAAACCTGAAAGACGTGATTTTGCATATCTTACAGGACGTGATCCATTCACATTTAGAAAATTATAAACTCCAATTTTTTTGATATTTGAAATAAGAAAAAGAATTAAAAAAAAATAAAATATTGAATTTTAATAAAAATAATAATTTAAACGGATTTAGATATTTATGTATAAAAAATTTAATGATTCAGAATATGTAAAAGGAACAATACCAACTGATGCAATAAGAAATCAACAACATTTTGTAATGAAATGGGATAAAGGATATCCAACAACATCAAATGATGCAACAACAATGTTTAAACCTGGATATAAACAACAAGCTGAAGCAGATTCATTTATTGCAGAAGTAACAGAAGATTCTGTTATATTTGATAATAGTCGATTTATGCCACTTGATACAGTAGAATTTGATTTCAGTTTCCTTGATGCTGAAGCTAACTTTTATTCAATGAGAGATTTAACTGGAGCAAGTGCAGGTAATCAAGTAGCACCTTTTGACTCTCCAAATGTATCTGAAAATGTACCAACATTTAAAAGATCAAGTTTATACTGTAAACCATTAGTATCATATTCAACAACACCATGGTTAATGGTACAAGAAAATCTTGAAGGAGATAGATTTTTACAATCTTTCCAATCACAAGTAACAGAAAGACTAAAATTTAACTTAGAACTTATTTCACTTTATGGTGTAAATGATCCTACAAAAGGAAAACAAGGAATAAACATTATTGATGGTATGTTTAAACAATTAAAAGATCAATATGACAATGCTTATAAAACAAACTATCAAACAAATGTAAGAACACCTCAAGGTGTATATTGTGGAATAAATGGTGGAGATTTCACAGCAAAAGATCCTGTAAAAATAGATTTTACAAAAACATTAGCAACAGATGGAACTGATGCAGTTGTACAACTTGAAGATATGTTAACACAATTTGGTGTACAAAAAGGAAATAGAAGTAAAGCAAAATTCTATATGTCAAATGAAGCTTATGCTAAACTTATTCAAATAGCACAAAAACGTGAAACACAAATGGCTGATGCTCTTTACTTTGAAGGTGGAGAACTTAAAATTTGGAATACACCTGTTGTTGTTTGTGATGCTTTTGATTATAAAGTAAATGAATTTGGTAATAATATTCTTCTTGCTGATCTTGATTCATTTGTAATTGGTATGAAACGTGATGTTGAAACACAATCAGAATTTAACCTTAGAAATCAAGCTTATGATACAGTAACAAGAGTTTACTTTGATAATCTTGTATTAAGACCTAAAGATTTACTTTATGCTGAATGTTCTGGACTTCCAAGTCAAGCTACTGTTCCAGCTGGTGGTTCATCTTCATCTAGTGGTTCATCATCTACCGGCGGTTCAGATAAAACCTAATGAGTATAATTAATAAACTTTTGATTAAAATATAATATTAAATAATTACTACTTATTTAATAAAAGCAAAGTCTAAGAATAAACTACATACTCTAATAAAATACAAAATAAATATAATATGATATAGCTAAGGAGGTTATATTTATTAAACCAAAAACAAAAAAAGAAGAAGTAGAAAGACTACCACAATGTCAAGTTATCCTAACTGATGGAAAAAAAGAATATACAGGTACAACAGACAAAAATGGATATTTCAATTTTAAAGGAATACCAGATGGTAAATATACACTTAACATAAACAAAGAAGGATACGAACCATACACATACCCTGAACCATTAATTCTATCAAATCATACACTAGATGTAAATTTAAGATGTGGATTAACACCTATTAGTGAACCTGAAACAATTGATATAAGATTCGAATTATCAACAAAACCAGGAACAAATGCACAAATAACACTTGTTGATGTTGAAGATGAAACAAATATTTATTCAAATATATTAGCAGAAGATAGTGAAGTAATATTAATACCTAATGTAGCTTATGGAACATATGAAATGCTTTGTTTATGTGATGGATATAAAGAAGTAATTCAAACTATACAAGTAGATCAAAGAAATAATAATCCACGTACAATTACAATTAAACTAGAAAAAGAAGAATAAAAATGGGTATCATTTATTATGGAAAATATAGTTGAAGATGTATTATTTTACTTACCTGATTGGTCTATTCATTCAAAAACAGGAAATAAAAATATTGATTATATAGAACCTTTTTTAAGTGATGAAGATTTAGGTGAAGTAAAAGTAGCAAAAAGGGTAACACCACGTGAAGTAGAAGTTGTATTTAAACGTGCTTATAATCTACTTTTAAGTTATTGTTGTGTTGGAAAATTATCTTTAACTTATCCACTTGTTTATCAAGCATGTTGTACATATGCAGCAGGATTACTTTATAATAAGTATACACTTACAGATCGTACTAATGGTGATGAACTTATACATGAAGCAAAGGAATTAATACAACCATTTGTAAAAGTACGTTATACAAGTTTACTACATAGACCACATCACCACCATTTAACACCACGTAAACACATGTTACATGGAGTAGTATATTGTAAACGTCATGATGTGGAAATAGAAACATTTACAAAGAAAATACAAGAATAAGGGAGATTTTTTTGTGTTATGAATCTTGAACATGTAATAACAATAAAAACAGGCGGAATAGATCAATTTAATATAAAAGGCTTTGGATTTCCAGCACAACTAAAAGGATTAGAAAAAGAAATCTGTAACCATATAAACCAATTAGGACAAGGAATTCAAAAAGTACAAAAACAAGGTTTAGATGAATTAGGAAAACAAAGTCAAAAACTACAACAAGCACAATTAAGAGCAAATAATAGTATTATGACTGGAAATTTATTAAACAGTATACACCAACAAAAAGGTGGAGATAGTGTACATATAGGTACTAATGTATTCTATGCAAAATATGTAGAAGAAGGAAGAGGTCCAATTGTTGCACGGGGAAAAGCATTACATTTTTTTACTAAAAGTGGAAATGAAGTATTTGCAAAACGTGTAGGACCAGCAAGAGCAAAACCATATCTTGCACCTAGTGGTGAAATACTTCCTAGTTATTTTAGTATTATTGATAAACTCTTAGGGGGTATTTCATGGTAATGTTTGAAGAAGTTGGTAATGAAATAACGGGTCTTGAGTTTTTATTTGCAGATACTGAGATGTATAATTTACTTGTACATGCTAAAAAAGAATGTGATGATCCAGTATTGAAATTATTTAATATTAAATATGTTGATAAAAGTTTTGGAGAAAATCCACGAACTCAAGAATTAAATAATATTTATGTTGCACGTTTAGAGTCAATTAATGATTTACATGGAAATGGATTTAATGTGTTTGATACTACTATTCAAATTGTTATTGCAATAAGAGAATATGATACAATAACAGCACAGAAATTACTTAAATCTGTGTATAAAAGAATTCAGTATTATTTTGTAAATGATGAGATTAGTAGTTTTATTCATGTGAACCGGTTTTATTTTGAGTATGAACAACCAGGAATTCTTAGTCGTGCAGTAATAGAATATAAAGTTAAAGAAGTAGAAGATGATCAATACATAGTAGATTATGAAGATCTTTATTTACGTTTAGGTATTGAAACAAGTATTGATAATGAAAAAGTATTTAAAGGAGAATTAAATTAAAATGGCAGATAAATATGAAAGAGGAGATTATACAATTCCTCGTATTATTGTAGAAAATAAAACACAACCTTTAGAAAGACAAATTAATAAAGGTGGTCGTGTTGCAATTATTGGTGCTTTTCCTAGTTTAAAAACATCAATTGGAGCTTACCAAACATTAAGAGATTTAAGAGATGATTTTGGTATAATTGCAGGAACAAAAAGTGAAACAGATTTTGACGGTGCATTAGCAGCTGCAAGATTATTTATGGAAGGAATTCCAGGACATGGGGGGGCTGAACAAGTTATTGTATGTAACATTTCAGAACCATCAAGTGAAACAAATGTAAGTGGAACTGTATCAGATGGTGGAGATGATAATGTTGTAGTAGATCCTAAACGTGGAAGTTACAGTGAAGATGATGGTTCATTACCAGATGATGTTCTTAAAACACTTAATACAAAACTTACTAAAGTAAAACTTGAAAATGCACTTGCAAAAATTAAAGGTGAAGATATAGATTTATTATTTATTGCAACAAGTATTGAAGATGATGGTGATGAAGATAAATCACCTGGAGAATCTAAACCTGCTACACTTGCTGATAAATATGGTCTTATTTGTCAATGGTTAGGAGATGAATTTGAATTACAAAGACCTGTTCAACTTGTAGCACCATTAATAACAAGTACTCCTAGTGCAAGTACTATCAATGAAGTTGGTAATGCTTCAAAAACAATTAAAGTAACAGATGCTACTGAAGTTGCTAAAATATTTAAAGATAATCCTTTCTTATTAGCAGGTTTATATTGTCAAAAACTTACAATTGCTGCTAATCAGTATCAAACAGGAACTCAACTTAGTGTAATTGAAAGTGCTGCTCATATGTGTGCTTTTATTGCTGAATCACGTGTTGATACAAGTCTTACACGTAAAGATATTCCTGGTGTTGTTGGAGTAGATGAAGAACTTTACTTTGGACAAAATGATGATGGTTATAAACTTGTAAGAAGTGGTATATCTGTTATTAGATCTAAAAATAGAGCGGATAGATCTTTCTGTGTTGTTAATTCTGAACTTCCATCAGGTTATGATATTTCTCATATTCGTAGTGTTTCATATCTTATTAAACAATATGAACTTGAAGAATTACTTGGTACATTTGGATCAAATCAAAATATTGAAGCATTTAAAGCTCAACTTAATGCTGTAAATCGTAATATAATGGGTACATTAGGTATATTTAATGATATTGATACTAATGATGTTCAAAAAGTAAGTACAAATGAAGTAGTAATTAATCTTAAAGTGGATATGGCTGGAGTAATTCTAGTTGTAGACCTTGGTGTAGATATGGAGGTAAACTAAGATGGCAACCACAACAACAATGTATAATACTCAAATAACAATTAATAATACTGTAGTAGGATATGCTAGTGAAGTAGATTTAACTATTGATTTTAATCTTTCAGATCAAGATACTTTTGATGGTAAAATTTTATCTAGTTTAAGTCAACCTGGTTGTGAAGTTGAAATTACTAAGTATACAAAACATGATGCTGTAAGTGAAAAAGCATTTATGGCTGCAGTTATGAGTCTTAAAGATGTGCCTGGTACTATTACTATTACTAATATTAAACCTAAAGGAACTATGACATGGGTAATTTATGAGTGTCGTATTGATGAGCTTGAAATTACTGATGAAGCTGGTGAACTTTTAGAATTTAGTTTAACAGTTCAAGGTGAAGATTTTGACTGTGATTGGGAATAGAATTTAATAATTTTCTATTATTATTATTATTATTTTTTTTGTGATTTGAAATATTAAAAATACGTTTTTTTAGGGTTTCATATATAGGTATGTATAGATACTAAATTATTTTATTTTTAACAAAAAAAGAAAGGCAAAACTAAGAATTTACTTTATAATAAGGAGGGAAGGAGTCATTAAATTATTCAAAAAATTGATAATAAAATGAATTTAATTTATTTTATAAATGGCTTACTTCCCATTTTTTTTATTAGATTGCTTACATCTTTTTACATAAATATTTAGTATAAAAAAATATAAATTTTGAGGAGTTATCATTTAAAATGAATAAACAAGAATACGAAAATAAAATGGCAGAAGAAGAACTTAAAAAAACAATAAAAGAATTTGAAGAAGCAGAAGAAGAAAAAGAAAACGAAAATAAAGAAATATTAAATGAAATTGAAGACTTACCTGATCTTGAAGAATATATTAAAAGTGAAGGATATCTAAGAAGTGGAAAAGATAATCGTATACCATTAAAAATAGATATTAATGGAACACCAGTACGTGTATATATAAGACCACTTACATCACAAGAATACTATACATTACAACGTAAAGGAACAGCAAGTAAAGAATCATTAGATTTATTAGCATGTCAAGAAGTATGTACAGATAGTAAAGGAAAAAAAATATCACCTATTATATTAGATCAATTACCAGCTGGAGTAATACTTTCTATAAGTACTGCTATAACTGCTGCTAGTGGTATTCAAACAGATGAAATAGATATGACTGAAGTGGTTAAAGATTTTCTAAGAGATTAAGTCTTAAAAAGAATGGGAACATGGCTTTTTTAACTTCTTTATTTTGGGCGTCTGGTTGTGATCCTCGTTCTGTTTTCTATACTTACCCAGATTTAACACCTTTACAAGAACAGGTATTAGTGGTTTTAAATAATTGTATAATTGAATTTAAATCACAAGGAGATGTATTTGCTACTATTTAGGTAAGATTATGTTTCGATGGTTCTTTCTTTATTATAAAATAGGTGTTAGTTTTCTAAAGCTACTTTTTTTGTATATTTTTTTTGAATCCTTACATCATACAATTAATAGAAAGAGGAATTTTATTTTTTTTTTATTTGATAAAATTATTATTTTTAATAAAAATTCCATTTATTATTCAATCCCTAAAAAAATTGATGAAATTAGAATCATAAAAAAAGGATTAAAAATAATTAAAAAAAAATAGAGGTGTGAAAAACAAATTGACAAATGAAATATCAGAAAGATTTGTAAAAGCAATAACTAATTATGTTGACTCAGCACCTACACAAACAACAACACCTAAAATAGGAACAATCACAGAAGTAAGTGACTACATGAATTATTGTACAATAACATGGGATGAAGGAACATTAACAAGAGTTCCATGTCATGGATTACCAAAAGTAGGAACGACTGCAATAATAACATTTATAAATGGAAATTATCAACAACCATGTGCAATATGTGACCCTAAAAACATACTAGATGAAGAACTTGTAGATGAATATCGTATGGTTAAATGTTTTAATTATCATAACAATGGAGATTTCACATTTAACAAAACAGGATATACGGGAAATTTTACAATAACTGATAAAGAATCATATACAGATGTAAAAGGTAGATGTGCTAAACTTGAACCTAACCAAACACTTACATTTCAATGTGATCTAAGAAATATTATAGATGAAATGGATGTATGGGATTTAAGAGCATTTTATAAGGGATTTTCTAAACTACAAATAAGAGTTAAAGATTTAGAATATAATGAATATTTACATAATAGACCAACACCAGGATATGATACGATGTATTGGCAGTGTATGTCTAGTAAATGGTATCAAAATAAGGAAATATTTGTAGGTAATGCTAATGCAGAGATAACATTTAAAAATGTGGGTGATAAAACCATGTGGATAGATGGAATAGTTGTATATGAAAATAGTAGTGACACTGAATATTATCATAGTAGGGGTGATATAAGTGGCATCTAGTTATTCTTATAATATTGAACTTGATTGTGAAGCTAATACTAGTCAACTTAAAGATGTAGCAACAGCATTACAAAAAATACAGAAACTAGCTAGTAAAGAGATTACAGTAGAAACAAATACGGGTAAAATAGTATCAGATGCAAAAAATGCAGAAAATGCACTTAAAAATGTAGGAAGTGTAGGTAAAAAACTAAAAACTGATCTTACATTTAATGCACCGGGATTAAATACTATAACTACACAATGTAACAAAGCTGTAAATAGTCTTAATAAAGTTTCATCTAGTGCTAATAAAGTTAAAAATTCACTGAATGGAATCAAAGGCGGAGATTTTAGTAAACTTGGAACTAGTGTAAGTAAATCTGTATCTTCCATGAAATCACTTAATAAATATATAGGAAAAATGGGGGATAATGCGGGGAATATTGATGGAAAACTTTTCAAACAAATTCAACAATATGCTCGGACAGCTGCCAGTTCATGTAAAACTTTAGCAACTGCAATTAAAAGTGTTGCAAGTGCAATTAAAAGTATAAGTCCTACTAAAATTACAAACATAGGTAAATCTGCTGAGTCCTCAGCTAATAAAATTGATAGTTTACGAAAAGCATTAGTGCATATTAATAGTTCAGCTTCAAATATTGATGGTAGTGGATTTAGTAAACTTGCAAGTTCTATTAAAGATGCAAAAAGTGCTGCTGATTCATTAAATAAATCATTAGCTAATACTAATAAAGCTGGTGGAAAAGTAGGGAGTGTAGGTGGAAAATCTGGGGGCTCTACTGGAAAACAAGCAACAAAATCCGGATCTTCTGCAGGTGGAGGATTTGATTATAGTGGAGATGATTTGTTAGGACTAGTTGGTCTTGATTCACTCTATGATATGACTATTGGTAATGCTGCAACAAAAGAAGTAAACTCAATAATTTCAAGACAAAGGGGATATGATGTACCAGCAATTGATAAAAAAACTAATGAATCATGGGTTAAGATGAATGATCTTATACCTGCAATGAATGGTATACAGGCATCTACTGGAGCTACTGGTGCTCAAATGAATAAATATATGCCTGCTATTGCTGATTTTGGTACATATGTTCAGGCATTAGGATATTCTGCAGATGTTGCAAACAGTGCAATGTTCGATTTATCTAAAGGTGCTAAAGGTGCATTTGCATCAATAGATAACTTTGGTATAACTGAAGATTCACTTAAAGCTACAGGTGAATGGAATGGAGACTATAATGATCTAGATGGTTTCTTTAAAGCAGTTGGAAAAATTTCTGAAGGAGCTTCAGAATTTCAGGATACTTTCACAGGGAAATTTATTAGATTTAAAAAGGGTTTATCAACTGCTGGTGGTGAACTTGGTAAAGCTGTTCTCCCAACTTTGACGAGTTTAGTTGAGGGTTTTTTATCATTAAACCAAGCAACTGGAGGAAATTTAGCTAAAGGTGTAATGCTTTTTGCATCTGCACTTACCGGACTCACTGTTGGTAGTATGGTAATAAACCGTATTAGTGAAGCATTTTCTAAAGTTAAGGGTAGTATTTCTAATGCAAAAGAAGGACTTAAATCCTTTAAAAGTCTTCTTAGTCATATTAAAGATAAAGGTCTACGCGGTGGACTTGATTCTTGGAAAAAAGAAAAAGAGCAGAAGAAAAAAGATAAAGAATGCGAAGATCCATGTAGTAAAGTAATTGAAAAACAAGAAAAGAAAAAAAAGAAAGCCAAAGACAAAAACAAAGACAAACCACTAAGTGAATGTGACTGTGATAAAGGCGTCAGTGGAAAAGCAAAAGACAAAGATAAAAACAAGGGTAGTAAAGGAAAAGACAGTGGCAAACCTGTAAGTGAATGTCCATTAGAAAATAGGGGATTACCTGTAAATACAACATCAGGTAATACTAAAACTAAAAAAGGAAAAGGAAGCTCATTATATAATAAATATGGAAATATCCAACCTAATAATACTACTTGTTCAGGAAAGAATATGCCAACAGTTAGTAATAGTTGTGGTTGTGGTTTAGACGCTTCTAAAAGTGGTAATACTGCAGGTCAAAGTACTGGTAAAGCTGGTAAAAAAGGTGGAAAAAACACGGGAAAAACACGTAAAGGTGTAGAAAGTGTAGGACGAAGCCTTGATAAAACCAATAAAAAAGCAGGTACATTTGGTAAATCAGTTAATAAAATGGGAAATACTAAAGCATTTTCTAATTTAAATAATACTGTAAATACTCTTGGTGGAAACTTTGGAAAAACAAGCACACAAATAACAAACAGTGTAAATAGTATGGGTAACTCATTTTCTACAATGGGTAGTAAAATGGGTAATAGTATAACAAGTGGACTTAATACAAGTCTTAACACTGCTAATACCACAGTTGGTAAACGTGGTGGAAAACTTGGAAGTATCTTTAGTAAAGGATTTGGAAAATCTAGTAAACTAGGTGGAATCATTGGAAAACTAGGAGGTACTCTTCAAGGTGGATTAGGTCAAAGTATAGGTAAAGGTCTAAGTGGAATCGGTGGAATTGTAGGTAAAGTCGGTGGAAAACTTGGAGGAGTTCTAAGTAAAGGAATGGGAAGTACACTCGGTAAAGGACTTGGTGGAACTATTGGTAAAATAGGTGCTAAAGTCGGTGGAAAAGCACTTGCTGCTGTTGGTGTAAATGCTATTCCTGTTATAGGACAAATTATAAGTGCTGTATTAACATTAACTACTGTTCTTGATTTACTTGGTATTGATTGGTTTGGTCCTCTTTGTGATGGTATTAAAAACTGTGCTAGTTGGCTTACTACTACTCTTGCTCCTGCTTGGGATTGGATTAAGGGTGCTGCTGGTAATACTTGGGAATGGCTTAATAGTACTTTCCAAAGTCTTATGCCTACACTTCAAAGTATTGGACAAGGCATAATGTCTGGTCTTGGTGGGGTTTTCAGTTGGCTTTCTGAGGTTGGTGGTCAAGTATGGAATGGATTATGTCAAGGTGCTTCCATGGTGTGGCCCGTAATTCAACAAATAGGTAGTGCTATTTGGGATGGTCTTGGTGGTGCTTTCCAATGGCTTCAAACTAATGGTCCTATTATATGGGATGGTATTTGTCAAGCTGCACAACAAGTATGGCCCATTATTTGTCAAGGTGCTAGTATGCTTTGGAGTGCTATTCAACAAATAGGTCCTAGTATTCAATCTTTCCTTATTGATCCTTTACAAACTCTTCAAGATATTGGTGGTCAAGTTTGGGATACTCTTTGTAGTGGTGCTGAACAATTACAAGGTGTTCTTGAAGGTGTTTGGAGTGTTATTCAACCTATTATTGATGGTGCTAAGTCAATTCTTGGTCTTGGTGGTGATACTGCTGGTAATGGTAGTACTTTTGGTGGAGGTTCTCAACAAGCTAATTCAAATGCTGCTACTGATCCTTCTGCGGGTTTGTCTGGTTTGATGACTAGTATTGAAGGTATTAAACAAAGTGTTGGTTCTTTAGCTCAGACTGTTACTACTACTATTCAGAGTATAGTTCAAGGTGCTTTAAATAGTATTTTAACTATTATTAATACGATTACATCAAGTATTACTACTGTAATTACTACTATTGCTACTAGTATTCAAGGTGTTATTACTACTATTGCAACTAGTATTGGTACTATTGTCACTACTATTGCTACTAGTATTCAAGGTATTATTATGACCATTACTACATGTATTGGTACTATGGTTTCAACAATTGGAGCTACAATTAGTGGAATATTAGGAAGTATTACAGCAAGTATAACAGGTATTTTAAGTGCTATTGCAGGTAGTATAACAAGTATCATAACAGGTATAGCAACAAGTATTACAACCATCATAACAGGTATTACAGGTGCAATACAAGGAGTAATAAGTGGAATTACTTCAAGTATTACAATGATGATTACAACCATAGGAGCAACAATAACTGCTATAATGGGAACAATTACAGCAAGTATAACCGGTATACTAGGGGCTATAGGATCAACAATAACAGCTGTAAGTTCAAGTATAACTAGTTTACTTACAACATTAGCAAGTACTGTAACTACAATGGCAACAAGTATTCCAACAATGGTTACAACTGTTGTAGCTGGTTTCACAACACTTGGTGCAACAATTACAGGTGTTCTAATGCCAGCTATCACCATGTTTTCAACAACATTTATAGCTGCTATAACTAATATTAATGCACAAGCTATTATGCTTAATGCTAGTTTTGCGGTTCTTGCGGCTAGTCTTACTGTAATGGGTGCATCTGCTCAACTTATGGCTACTAGTTTTGTAGCTGCTAGTGCTGCAGTTACTCTTATTAATTCTGGTATTACTCAAATTCTTGCAAATCTTAATGCAATGAGTGGAGCGGTTGCTAGTGCTTGTGCTGCATTTATGCAATTACCCGCCGCTGTAAGTGGTGCTTGTAGTGCCGCACAGGGAATTCTTAGTAATTTTAGTTCTACAGCTATTAATATAATTGTTCATTGTGCATCAGCTATGAGTAGTGGTTTTGCTGCTAATTTCCATATTGCTCAAGCTATTAGTGCTGAAATGTCTCGTGCATGTAGTAATCTTAGGTCTTGGGGTAATAAAATGGTATCTATTGCAAGAGAAATAGGTACTCAAGTTAAAGAAGCTATTCTTCAAGTTGGAATGGGTATTAACAGTCCTGGTTATGTAGCTCATGGTATTAAAGATGAAATGATTTATTCTAAAGGATTTATGGAAGATCATCAATCTGAACTTTATAAAACTGCTGCTGCAACTGGTAGAAGTATTAATGATGGTTTTGAACGTGTAGGTTATGGACAAGCTCCACGTGTAACTGCTGCTGATGTTTTCCCTAGTGTTGGTCAACAATCAAATAATGATAATAGTAAAACTGCTAATACTAATAATAATAGTCCTACAGAGATTACTTTTAATATTAATAATCCTCGTTTGGATAGTAAAGAAAATATTGAACAATTTGCTGATGCTGTTATACAAAAACTTACATTTGATACTGTAAGAGCTGGAAGAACAGTTAATAATACAATGTATATGGGAGATTAGATAAGATATGGTTAAGTATTATGGATTAGAACAAGATAAAAAAAATTATTTTATTATGAATGGTCATCCATTTAATGTTGATCTTGAAATGGAATCAACAAGTACGCTTAATATTAAGAAAACACCTATGTATGTAAGTAGTAAAGATTGGGGTTATAATTATATTCAATGGTTAAGTTTCAGTGGTGAAGAATTAAAATTAACTGTTTATTCAAAAAATAGTGAATCTTATACTGGAAACCCGGTTTATAAAGGAGATAATCGTAAAACAAAATTTTATGATAAACCTAAAACTCCACATGCTGTACTTAAATTTTGGGCTCAAAACTTTATTACAGTAACTGTTGAAAGTAAACTTCAAAGTGTAGAAAATGGTGATTATAAAATAACAGATTTTTCACAAAGAAATATGACTCAGGATTTAGTACGAAGTGATTTTACATTAACTGAGTATAACCAAGAAGATACTGATATAACACGTTCTTATTATGCTCCAGAACAAGCAGGTCGTAATGATGCTAGTGATACAACAGGTACAGCTCTTGAACTTGAAAAAATAGGAGAACATAAACAAACTTGTACATGTACCCCGGGGGCTGAGACTGGTGTATGTACTGCTCCTTATGAAGAAGAAGTAGTTTCTATTCAGAAATTACTTAGACGTGTAGGTTATTATCCTCATTATACTAGTGTTAATAATATGTTTCAAAGAATGGATGGGAAATATTGTTATTATACAAAAAAAGCTGTTGAGGATTATCAGAAAGCTAATGGACTTAGTGTTACTGGTGTATTTAATAAAGCTGTGAAAGATAAGTTAAAAAAAGAATTATGTAGTGATGATGCTGATGATGATAAGAAAACTACTAATTCTTCTACATCATCCACAACAACTAATACAAAATAAAAAGGGAAAATGATTAATATTTTTTTCCATTTTCATTTTTTTTTATTAGGTAATTGAATTTTTATTTTTTCAGGGAGGAATATATATTGGTTGATAATAGTAATGATAGTACAAGTACAGATAAAAGTACAACAGCTGAAAAAAAGCAAACAAAATCTAAAGGATTAAAAAGAAACTATGCAAATGATTATGATCCCTATTGGAGTGACACAGTAGTATATGATACAGTAACAGGGCGTGTAAATGATCTTCCTAATATTAACATATATATAAGTCATCAAATAATGAACACTGAAACAGAAGGTGTTAAATTAGATGAAGGAAACGTACTAGGAAAAGAAACTATAGGTGGATCAAGTAACAATAATTCAGATAACAATAATACAAACACAGATAACACTGATAATAATAATTCATAAAAAAAAAGAGATGAAATACTATGGCTGATGGAAAGTTATGTGTAATAGCAACAGATAACATTGACAGTAGAAGTAAAGATCAACAAAGAATGGAAAAAGTAGCAGCAGCACTAGAACAAGCAGGATTTAGAACAAAAATAGGAGGAATAGGTCCTAACACACACTATTCTGCTGCATCACTTCTTGAAAGTGGAGGATTCTTTGTAAATATATATGGTGGTGCATGTGCAGGTACTCTATGGGATATAACTCAGAAATACTACTTAGATAAAATTGGAAATAATACTCAAGTATGTGCATTTACTCATCATGCAAAAGATATAACAAATCTTAACTTTTTAGAAAGAGCTCATGATGACAATTTTAGTCGTAGTAGTTTTAAAGGACTTGATAAACCTGGAGAGTTTCTAAATCAACATGGAATAAAATGGTTTCATAGTAAAGGTGAAGACCAATTTCCACAAGAAGTAGTAGCCTGTGTAACTGGTGCAAGTACGGGTGGTGGAGGTACTACAGAAGTTATTGATGGATTTATGGAATCAGGGCGGGGTGGTGCTAAAACTTCAAGTCCTCAATTTTGGAATGCAAAGAATTTTAGTCCTTATTATAAAGTTCCATTCAGTGAATTTGAAATAACCGAAGAAGATCTTGAAACAAAGACTGCTACATTTACAACGCCTGAACGTATAGATCTTACAAGTGGACGTGTAAGTGTGCTTATTAATGGTGATGTACCTAGTTTTGGGGGAATTATTATTAAACGTGAATATGATCCATCTACACGTCTTTATAAATATACATGCCAAGATTGGATGTCTAGAATAATGGCTAATAGTATTTATGCTGTTCATAGTGGTAAACATACAGTTTATGAATGGATTAAGAAAGTACTTATTGATATTGGTGTACCTAGTACTGGTCTTGAACCTGTAGATCATTATGACACGGCTATTGATAAAAAGATAGAAGATGAGATTAAAAAAGATAAAGATGATAATAAGGAAACCGGTTTAGACAGTGGAAGTAGTGGTAGTTCAAGTAGTAATGGTGAAGATAAAAAAGTAACTATTACAAAGAAAAATGAGACGGGTAAAACAAAGGATAAAAATAAACGAAATCCATTTAAAAAAACACCTGCAGGGATTTATGATTGTCTTACAATTTCTGATTATATACGTACATTACTTTTTGATTATGGTGTGCATGTTCGTTTTTATGGTGATATTAATGGTATTCCACACTTTGAATCATATGATGTAGATAAATATATGAGAACAGGGTTAATTATTGATCAAAATGTAGGTGTTGAAGAGGATTATAGTAATACATTTGATATTACTGATATTGTAACACAGACTATGATTAAAAATATTAGTGCAACTAATCCTATAGGAGAACTTTATACAAGTAAAGATATTTTTGGAGTAAATTTAGCACAATATGTAGGTCGTATGGGTACAATTGTAGATAATCCATCTACTGGAAGTGGTGGTACTACAAAAAGTAGTGGTGATTTTAAGGATGCTTCAGGTAATGTGTACACTAAAGATCAAATTATGGAAACTGAAATGAAAGGAAGTTGTGGAAGAAGTAGTAAACATCCTGCATCTGGTGGAAAAGTTAAAAAATATTGGCTTAATAGGTGTGGTGGATGTAATAAAAGTGGTGTATTAAAAAATAATCCTAAAGGTGTACCTGAAGGTGAAATTACTTGTGGTTCTTGTGATATGGATTATTGTGGTGCATGTGGATATGAGAAGATTAATGGTTCTGAGAAACATTTAACTGAAGTATTCCCTAGCTCACTTGAAAGTACTAGTAATGATGAAGAATCTACTGAAAGTACTAGTGAAACTGATTAAATATTATAATTTTATTTTTTTTGGAGGTGAAATTAAAAAATGCCAACTTATCCATGGGATAGAAGAAAAAAGGAAAGTTCTAAACATTATGATATATTTATAAAATATGTAGAATTAGGAATGGGAAATAGAAGTGTTGATAACTTACTAGAAAAACATCCAGATATCAAACTTAAAAAAAAGACAATTCAAAATATAAGCAGTAAATGGGAATGGGTTAAAAGAGCTGAAGCATATGATGAACATGAAACATTAGAAAGACATAAAAGATATGAAGGAAAACTAAACGTGATACTAGATACTGAAGTAGAAAGATTAGTAGATCGTTTAAAATATATAAATGAGAATATAATTGAATTAAATAATAATTATGATGGAAGTAAACAAACATCAATATCACATAGCTTAGCACAAAACGTTAATGCACATAAAAGTACTCTTGAAGAATTATTCATGATAACAGGTAAACCAACCGAAATACGGGACGTGAAAAATAATACAACTTTAAAAGGAAAATTAGAACACAATACAAGTATAGAATACGATGCACAAGCACACCGTGAAGCAATAGAAGATCTACTACAAAAAAAAGAAAACAAGGAGGATTAATCTAATGGCAGACAACACAAGCGATACAACCACTGGAACTGAAGCTGGTACAACAACCACGGATACAACAAATACTAGTAGTAATTCTGGAGAAACAAGTCAAAACGTGGCAAAGAATGATCCAGCTAAAAACAAGAAAAAAGCAGGTCTTACAATGGCTGAACCTATACGTAAAATGTTAGAATTTAAAATTAAGTTTCCAGGAAGTATTAAAGGTGTTCATACAAATCAATTTTGTTGGATAGCTGTTGATGATAATTTCTACGATGATTTTTATGGAGATATTGCAGAGATTATAGGTGTAAGTAAATTTGCACGTTATATGGGATTTGAAAAAAATAGATTTTATATTGAAGGTGTAAAGACAAGTTTTTCACTTACTAATGGTATTGAAACAGAATTAACTCTTAATCCTTTTGCTTCTACTTATTCTGAGTATATGAAAAATCAACAATCAGCTGAAAAAGCATTACAAGATGCTATGAATAAGAATAATGGTAGTGGTGGTGGGGGTAGTGATACTACTGGTACAGGTCTTGTTAATATGAGTGGTAATGATTGTACTCCTACATTTGATTTAGCACCATACACTGATACAATAAAAAGTACTAAGATTGGAAATAGTAGTGCAAATTATGCTACAGATACTGCTAATATGAGTGGTAAAGAAGCAATACTTGATATATTTAATCGCTTTAGGTATTCTGGATATCCAAATAATCGTACGTGTCCTCAGAAAATGTGGACTAAAAGTGGTGCTATACGGGGAAATTGTGCAGATATCTCAAGGCTTGTAAAATGTGTTGGAGACGTACATGGAATGAATGTAGGTATTAAACACGTGCCTAATCACTATCATAATCTTATTGAAGTTAATGGTAAAGTGTATCGTTTTGATTGTTGTTTTAAAGGTGGACGTGCATCTTCTGGTTATGGTGGTGGAATAGTAAATAATCTTAATCGTAATGGTGGTCCATGGTGTTGATATTATGATTAGTCAAGAGTTAAAAGAAAAAATTATACCCAATCTTAAAATTATATTATTGGAAGAATATCATGAATATATGAATTATATGTTTGATGAGGTGTATGTAACAAGTGATAAATACGGTGAAAAAGTAACACTTAATCCTCCATATAATGGTCCAGCGTTACAGTTTGATATGCTTACAGGTTCATTTATTGAAATAACTGACTGGGAATATATTAAAAAAGTTGGTGATCGTTTATGAATGAATTTAATATTGGTACTGATATTGATAGACATTGGTATCTTGGACGTAGTGGGGATCTTGCACTTGTAAGATATGGTGATAATTTAGCACAAGCGGTTTATAATCGTCTTACATGTACTGAAGATGAACTTGGCTGGTGTTATTATAAGTATGGTGGAGATATTTATAAGTTTATTGGACTTCCTAATACTGATTTGAATCGTACACAACTTGCTAAAACAATACGTAAAATAATAATGAAAGATCCACGTTTTGCAGATGCTAATGTAAAAGTTGTAGATTGGACTCCATGGATTATAGGAGTACATATAACAGCTGATGTAACTGGTGAATATGAAAATTTTGATGAATATTTTATTTTTGGTAATGATCATGCACTTACAATGGGTCATAATGGTTTAAGTAATCCTGGTTGGCGTGATACTTATATTACTAGTCGTTGTAGGTATTATGGTATACCGGGGCGTAAGGTTTTACTTCATGCTCATGTTTTACAGATGGAGACTGATGAGCCTGTTCCTATTGGTAATGTAAGTGTTTATATTGGTGATCGTATTATTAGTAATGAAAATGTTGTTGATAGTCCTTATGGTTATGAACATAATGTTATTAGTAGTGTTGAAATACAACAAAGTATGGATTTTGAGCCGGGAACGGTAACTATTCCTATTACTGTGCCTAAATACCTTGAGTATGGTAAACATCCTTTAACATTACGTTATGATGGTATTAAGGGTTATAATAGTTGTACTTATCAGACTAATATTCATATTGTAGATAGGTTTGATACACATCTTAAACTTGATAAGGATAAATATATGGTTGGCGTGTATGGAAGTAAAAGTACTGAAGTTAATGCAACTGTATTAGATGCTAATGGTTTATATGTACATCATCAAAGTGCAGCTGCTAATTATGATGATGAGTTAACAAGACGTGCAGATCGTGGAGAAATACGGTATACTATAGATGATACTAATGGTCGTGTAAATACTCGTATGAAGATGATAAGTTCTGAACAATCAGCTCTTGGTCAACTTAAAAGTATTGATTTTAGGGTTGTTGATGAGTATGGACGTCTTGTAGATCTTGGTGGTGAAAATAGTGTAGTAACATTATCTACTGTTAATATAGATGCTTTTCTTCAAGTTACTGGTAATCTTCCTAGTGTTGTATTTACAAGTAGTGTTATGCTTGTAAATGGGTATAGATACAGGTTAGAAGATGAATATGGTAATTTAATTGATATTGTACGATATAATGAAGCTGAGCATACTTTGATGAGTGATACAAAAAATGGAAGTAATGAAACTGTAATTGTTCGTGAGGATAGTAATGCTAAGAAGATTAATGGTGTTATTAAAGTTACAAGTGGAGTAAACTAATAATTATTTTTTTATAAGGGAGATAAGAAGGTAAATGGTAGAAAAAGAAATAGGAAAAGGAACTGTAATAGATGGAAAAGCCACTACAAACTGTGTAATCGATAATAGTATAAATGTAGGTGATTATGAATTAACTGCAGAGTACTTAGAAAACACAGTATATAATGGAAGTACATGTAAAGCAATTCTAAGTGTAGGATATAATATAACAGTCTTTGCACCTGATGTTTATTATTGGGAAAATAGATTAGATGATGTAAGAGCAAAAGGATACTTCTATGCAGGTGTTAAACCAATAGAAGAAGGTAGATGTCGTATAAGTATGGATGGATATACACCTCCAACTTCTCCTAAATATCAGATAACAGCAGGTCAGATAAGTACTGTAAGACTTGGTGGAAATACAACAGAACAAACTATATTAAATCTTATTTATACTGGTAGTGAAGAAAAACATTTTAATCCGGGAGAAAGTAATAATTTTTATGTTCATGAATTACCTATAGAAGGAATAATTGATCCTGGCAATCCTAGTATTACTGATTTTAATAAACGTGTAGATACAAATAATTTTTATCCTACTGTGATATGTGGTTGTACTGCTGTTAATCCATATGATAATACAAATTGTGTAATTAATGTACGTGTTGTTAATAGTAAAAATTCATCACAACATCCTACTGATGGATGGATAAGAATAGAGGTAGATGGAACTCTTACTGATTGGGTTCGTGTTGATAATGATGGTATGGTATCATTTGAACAAGCACCACCAATTACACAAGGATCATATGAAATTAAATGTTATTATAAGGCTGAAAATACTAGTAAATGGAATAATGGAATTGGTACAGGTGCATTAATTGTAAGTTCATATGAACCTAATATAGATTATCCAACAGCAACTAGTGTGGAAAATGAATATAGTGGAAATCGTGGAGATACTGTTGAAGTTATATGTCGATTTTATCAACCAGATGGAAATCTTACACCTGTAAATGGTGGACGTGCTTCTATTTATATTGATGATAATCTTTACACATGGGATAATGGAGAAACTAAGCTTGTAAGTGTATCTAATTCAAATGCTTATAATTATAAAGATACTTATTTTGGAAAAGGTTGGGCTGTATTTAGATTAACACTTCCTGATACTGAAGATTTCTTAGAAGGTGGACATGTAATTAAAGTTCTTTATTATGATCCAAGTGGAGAAGTATATACTTATAATGATATTGCAAGATTGTATCTACGTCGTCCTACAATGATTACTTTTAATAATGCAAATAGTCGTGTAACAACTGATAATAATGGTGTTGTTGAAGAATCTCAAATTTATTATGTTGATGTTAATCAAGTAACATTTGAAGTAGGAACAGATATAGAACATACAGGAATACCTAAAGTAACTGTGGGTGAAGGGGAAGTACTTATAGCATATGATAATATTAATGCAACTTTACCTGGTGGTGATTCTTCAGATGAAGATTTAGAGGAAACGGAAAACTTAGTAATCACACATGATATGGATATGAGTAATATATGGTATCCTGTGTTAAATGTAACAATAACTGATGAACAAGGTGAAGCACTACCTGATATGAATGTATCTCTAAGTATAGATGGAAATAAAGAAATTTTAGTTACTGATACTGATGGTATTGTAACAAAAACTATTCAATCACCTGATAATGCTTCTATTGAAATTAAATGTGGTGGGGAACATACAAATTATAATGAAAATGTAAAAACAATTGATTTCGTACCTCAAAAAACTACACTTACATTTAATGAAGAAATTGGTGGTGGAGATGGTCGTTCAAATATTTACTTTAAAAATATTAATAATGGAAATGATTATGTAGGATATCATAATGATGAAGATCCTGGTAGTTTTGAAAATAGTGTAACTAATGAACAATTTAAAGGAACTAGTAGTGATGATATGACTTATAATCTTGTATATGATAATTCAAATCCTATGACTATTACATACAGTGCTAAAGAAATTGTCTTTGAATTTACTTCTAGGAAAGATAATAGTGTAAAAACTGTTACACTTGATATAAGTGATCAAGATATGAGTAATTATAGATTTACATGTAATGCAAGAGGATCAATTACTTTAACTGATTTCAAAGTAAATGGTGCTGAAAATGATCATGTATTTGATGAAGGATATTGGGCTGGAAGTGTTACAATTTCTACAGAAAATAAATCTATTAAGTTTGGAAATGCTTATTGTAATTTATTCCACTAGAAAAGGGAGAACAAAAAAAATAGAAAATTATGGAATTATAAAAATTTGATTTATTTTTTTCATAATTTATACTTTTTTTTATTTTGAGGTGAAAAGAAAATTGTATATAAAAATAAATAAAGCATATATAGGAGTAAGTCCACGTGAAAACTACTTAACAGTATATGCAGATATAGAATCAGATGATCCACAATCAAAAGATATAATATTTCAAATAGATCCAAGTGAATATGCACCTATAAACTTTCCTAAAATAACATTACCACGTGCAGGAACATCTATAGAAGGGGTTTATAGATGGGAAAATGTACAAGTAGGGCATGTAAATAAAAATAGTCAAGGAATTAATTTTCCATTAATATGGGAGTATCAATTAAATTTATTATATGAAGGAGAAACTTATGATTCATATAATACAGGAATCAGTAAAATATTAGGACGTGGGATTGTCCATAATGGAAAAGCAACAGCTAATATAACACAATCATTCAGAGAAGAGCCAGATGATGAAGACCTGGATGGTGAATACACATGTATGAATGCTGGAACACAATTCATAGAAGCAAGATATATACAAAATGGAAAATATATGGGAACTAAAGCAATTGGAGTAATTGATATAAATAATGTATATAATTTTAAAGTATATCAACTTGCAAATCGTATAATTAATGAACAAGAAAAATTAGTCATAAGATTAGTAGTACATGATGTAACAAGAGGAACACTTACAGATCGTGAACCAGGGTATTATTATATTGATTATTATAATACAAGTGGAACATTTATAGAAACATTACAATTAACAAAAGAAATAGACCCCGAAGATCCAACAAAGAAATGTTACATGTATGATTTACTATTAGATAAAGCTGAAGTAGAACAAGAAGGAATATATCATACTTATACTTTTAAATGCTCAGATAACAAAGGACAAGAACATGTAGTAAATGATAAAAGAATAGACATAACAACACCACATATAAGTAATATAACTTATTTAAATGATAATTTTAACAATATATATAAGCCTGGTGAAACAATTAACATAGATGCAGTACTTGAAGATCAAAGTCAGACCATTACAGATAATTATGGAAATACTAGACAATTACCATTAAGTGGAAGAACTGTATACATAGGACTTATGTCAAATCATAAAGACCCAAATTATCCAAATAATGATTCACAAAAAAGTAATGAAATAACAATAACAACTGATGCAAATGGAGAAATACATACAACATATACAATAAAAGAAAATGCTTATAAAACTATTGATAATGTTGAATTAAACCCAAATACATACTATGTATATATAAGATATCCTGGAGAAAAAAATACTGATACAAATAGAATTATAATGAATCCTAGTTTAGCTATAACAAATACAAATGGATTTAATATGCAATTTTGGGATATGGAAATCAAACCATCAACAATACTAAGAATAGATGCAGATAATAATATACAATTCACACAACAATATCTCAAAAAGGGTACAGCAACAGTAATGAACAATATGAATGCAAATAGTAAAATTATAAATCAGAAAGGGGTGCTAATAGACAATCAAACACTCAAAACTGATGCAAATGGAGAATGTACTTATAATTTTACAAATACATCAAAATATAGTGAAAATAAGTATACTTTACAAATTAAAGGAACTCATACAAATAAGAAAAATGTGCAAGATAATGTTATAACAAGGGAATTATTTTATAGACATAAAGTCAAAGGTAATGTAACAATTACACCAAAGGAAACTTCTAATTTACAAGTAGGAAAACCTATAATTGCTAAATGTACATTAGGAGATTTAAAACCATTAAATAATACATTAGAATATCAAATACTAGTCTCACAAAACATTAATGGAACAAATAAAACAGTATATTCTACTTCAAAACAAACATACACAGTAAAAAATGTGGATAACCCACAGAATGAAGAAATAAGTTACACATTCTCACCAAATAATTTAATAGCAGGCAATGCAACTGTAACATTTAAATTTTTTGAAAATGAATATACCTTAACCACTGAATTAAGCACTGATGGAACTTTTACTATACCTAGTGGTATTAATTGTAGTGATGTACGAATAACATATGGAGAAACAGCTCATATTCAAGCAACATGTAGTGATGTACTCACTAAACCTGTAACTGTAACACTACTAAAAACATCGGGAGAAACAATTAATGTTGGTACAACTTCTCAAAAAACTGATAAAACTATAACTTTTGATATACCTAAGTCATATGTGGATCAAGCAGCAATAAATTCTCAAGGAAATAGGGCCGATGAAGTAGGATATTATATAACAACAAATAGTGTTGATGGTGGAGTAAAATCAAACACGGCAAAAATACGAATATATAATGATGTAACATTAGGAATAAGTAATTATAAAAAATACATTTATAACAATAAAAATAATCCTCAAACATATACATATGAATATAATATAAATTGTAGTGCTAAACGTGGACGAATACACGCTTATATTGCAACCATTGATGGAAACAGTAAATATTATCTTCCATCATTTAACATTGAAGATGGTACACAACAAAAAGTACAACTAACAGCAAAATATATTAAAAGTGGAGTGGATTATAATCTTTATCTACAATATGAACCACCAAATGATTCATATTATAATAGTGCACAGGCAATTATTTATAAAGTATTATGGATCAAAGAAGATCCTCATTTAACATTTATTGCTCCTACTATTATGAATGCTGGTGATTGTTATGTAAGACATGAATATCCAAGTACTCTTAGTCCTACACCAACAGGAACGATAACATATACTGTAGATAATGCTAGTTGGAATGGAAATATTGGTGAAAGTAAAATAATTGATTTTAGTAGTGTACGGGGAAAAACAAAAACAATTAATATAAGATATAATGGGGATGCTTATTATTATCCTATTGAAACTAGTTTAAATGTAACTGTACGAAAACAACCTACAATATCAATAACAGTTGATCCAGCAAGTGAAATAACTAAAGGAGATACACGTAATGTTACAGTACAAGTTTTATATGAAGGTTCATTAATAAATAATCTTCTTAGTGCAGCTTTAACAACTCCATCGGGTAAAAGTATAACATTATGTGATAATCAAAGTGGATCTGGTAAATATACTTGGAAATATAAATTTGATGAAAGTGGAACTTATAATATAACAGCACGTGTTCCTAATTATGATATATATGAATCTCGTATAGGTGGAATAAGTATAACTGTTAAAGAACCTCCAAAACAAGAAGAAACTCCAACTACTACGCCGGTAGTTGAAAAGTATATAACTGGAAGTAATATTCTAAAAGCAGTGACAGAGGGAAATGCAAGCACTCAATTTAATGACTTATACAAAGCAAATAATAGTAAAGAAATAGTTGTATTAATTGGAGAAAATAATGGATTTGATTCACGGATACCAGGACTTAAAAAGTTATGTGAACTTAAAAAATCAAGCTCAGATTACAAACCAAATATATATGCTTTTGTAGTTTGTTATAATTTCAATGCAGCAGGGGATCAATTTGATAATTTCATAGATCCTGGATTTACTCAATTATCACGAAGTACAAATCGTGATGAAACATTAGTAGCACAACTAAAACGTATTGCTCAAATTGATGGATTAACAGGAGTAATAATAGCTGGTGTAAGACCTGCAAATAATGTATCAACAAATAGTAATTATGTAACTGAAGCTAATGCTATACATACTACATTTGTAAATGCTATTAAAGAAATTAATCCTAATTTGAAACTTGGAGTATATGCTTTAACACCTTATAAAGATATTGCAACTAATAAAGGAAGACAAGGGGTTGATGTGGAGACACTTCAAAGTCTTTATAATTTTATATTACTTAATCCTACAATTGATTCAAGCATGACTACTGGACAATATAAAAGTAGTGAAGTTACAAGTGACAATATTAAAACATGGTATAATGGACGTGTAAAAAATTTTGTTAATGCTGTAACAAATAAGAATTGTCAAGTAGTAGCTATGATTAATCGTTCAAAAACAAGTGTGATAAGTCTTAATGATCAAAAAGCACCTTATCCTAGTGGACATGCAAATATATACTTTAATAACTAAATAATTTGGAGGATTGTTAAAAAGTGTCATTTATAAGATTAGATAACACAGAAGTAACACGAAGTAGTATAATTGAACGTATGATAATGTTCTATAAAGAACGATATGGTGAAGATTTAACTGAAGTTTGTGATCTTGCCGATGGAAGTGAAATGAGAACATTACTTGAAAGTATTGCAGTAGAAATTTATGATTTATATTACCAGGATGATGTGAGTTGTAGACAAGCATTTGTAAAAACAGCTGTAGGATATTATCTTGATATGAAAGGATGTGAATTTCATCTTACACGTTCACCATCTGCACAATCTACAGGATATTTAAATTTTAGTTTTAAAAGTGGACCTATTACAGTTGATTATACTATTCCTCAAGGATTAATGGTACTTGACCGTAAAACGGGTAATGAATATTATACAACTAGTAGTATGGATATTAAAGCGGGTGAACTTGAAGTAGATGTGCCTGCTATTAGTGTTCTTGAAGGTCTTGATTATAATTGTGAAACTGGAAGACTTACAGCATTTAAGAATATGAGTCAAGTTCGTGGTGATTTACAAGTTACTAATAAAACTGCTTTTACTGGAGGGCGTAATGCTGAGACAGATGAGCATTTTAGACAACGTATTCTTGAAGCTATGAAAAGTGAAGCATTTGGTACAGTTCAAAGTTATACTAATGCACTTGAAAATATAGAGGGTATTCATGATGTAGCTTTTATTAATCCTAAGGATGTAACAGATCATCTTGTAGGTGGTAAACGTTGCACAGCATGTACACGTGTATGTTATATTAATTCAAGTAATAAAACTAAGATTAATAATAATGATAGTACTAATAATACGAATAAACCTGTAGATTATGAATCAGCAGATGAAGATATGCTTTTTAAGGTTACAAATTATTTTACAAATCAAGATAATCTTGTTATTGGACATAGTTTTCATGTATCTGCTTGTAATTGTAGACGTCTTTATTTTAAAATTGAAGCATATACAAGTTTAAGTAATATAGATACTGATGAAATTATGAAAGCTCTTCGTACATATTTTGATGGTGGAACATATGGTGGAATGATTTATCCCGGTTTAGGTATTGGTGAGGCTGTACGTATGTATGGACTTATTGATGTGCTTGAACGCGTGCCAGGTATTGAACAAGTAGTAAATATTCTTAATATTAATTATCGTACTACTTATCCTGAAAATGCTAAGTGGGAACAACTTGGAAATGAAACGGATTGGGTATGGACTGATAGTATGGGTTTTACTTATCGTAAAGCTACTAAAGATGGAAAACCATCTGCACAGTGGGGAGAAAGACGTTTTAGAACCCTTACTGTTCCAGTAAATTATGTAGCTTATCTTGATTCTATGAAGAATAGTAGTCAAGATAGTAATAGTCCTGATATTTTATTCGAATCTATAGGTACTGTTCCACCTACTGAAAGAGGAAACTAAAAAATTAAAGGAGGATATTATGTTAGGGGATTTGTAAGGTTTTATTAACATGATTACAACCTCTAACAAAAATATTCAATAAAGAAAGTTGAAATGATGGATAATTTAAGGTGGTGTATAAAAGAAATGTCTGTAAGATGGAAAACAATAGTAAATAGATTACATCCCGAAACAGGATTAAAAGATAAGGATAATCAAGTATCTAAAATATTTGATCCAGTAATAGGTAAAAGTCTTGATAACTTTAACGAATACATAGATATTAGTGTACAAAATAGATTTTTACTAACAGCTACAGGAAAATATCTAGATAAAATAGGGGAAGATCATAGTATGCCCCGGGTATCTGGTGAAACAGATAATGAATATAGACAAAGAATTCTAAATAGTATGGATCAAAAATTAACAGTAAGATACTGTAAAAATAGAGGATTAATGCTATGGAGTATTAAAGGAATAAATAGCAATATACGTGGTCAACTTTCAAGCATAAACACATATACTTCAGCACAATATGCAGCTATTCCACGTAACACATCAGGTGAAAAATTTCTTAAAAATAGTCTGATATGGAATCATATAATACAGATATATCAACAAGGATGGAAGTAGATAAAAAATGGTAATGCTAGAAAATAACCCTGCACACGTAGAACATATTAATCAAATCATTTATAATAATAAAGAATTTGATATGTGGTATTGTTTTGATACTGCAGAATTATTAAGACAACATCCTAAATTTGGGCGTTATGATTCAAATAATCCAGGTTATTCTAAAATAACAACTAATGTAATTGATATAAGATATGATTTTTTACTTGTAAACATTATAAATAAGGGTAGTCATTATGTATATCGTTTTGATGTGCGTAACACATTATGGGATGGAAAATATCGTATAAGTCATAGTATGAGACCAGATGAACCACATCAAGGAGTGGTAGTAACTAAAGATTCTGAAGATCCTAACATACTTGAAATAAATATTGATAGTCATAATCTTGACCAAGCAGACTTACGTGTATGTTTTCATATGACACAAAAAGCAGATAGTAGAAGTATTGATGATAATTGTATTATTATTAATAATGAATCATATTACAGTGATCCATGTAGTCAAAATGTTAAACATAAAGGACATGTCTATATAAGTGGTACAACTAGTGTAGATACATATGATAGTCTTACACCATGCTCCAATTGTAATATAAAATTAGAACCATGTGATGTTAATGGAAATATAATCAATGGTGGATTATTAAAACAAGAAGATCTTTCAAACAATAAGGGTGAGTATAATATTACATATAGTAAAGTTAAAAAGCCTGGCGATTACTATGTGAAATTAACAGCATTTAAAGAAGTAGGAGTAAATAATACACTATTAACTGCTACACAAATAGTAAAAGTAAATAAATATCAAGATTGTAAAATTGGTGTGGATCTAGATAATATTGGACGTGTTTATAAAGGTGAAAAACATTTATTTACTATTAACTGTGGTCTTGAAAATAAACTAGGAGTAATTGATCCTGACAGAGTAAATGAAATAAAAGGATTAACAGCAAGTATAACGGTTAAATTTGCTGGAACAAGTCAAACATGTAGTTGTACAATTGATGAAAAAGGTCAAATAAGTGGAAGAATTAACTTTAGACACTACTATGGAGATACAGCTGAACTAAGTGTAACAATACCGGATCAAGGAGAATTTCCACAATCAAGTGCAAAGAAAACTATAAAATTAGATTGGTATTATGCAGATACACCAAAAGATATTATAGACACATGTAAAGATGAAAATGCAACTGATTTTATAATGATAAAAGCAAAAGATTATGATATGAGTACAGATCGTGTTGTAATTAATCGTGATATGACTCTTTGTGGGGTACAGGGGAAAAATTGGGCTACACTTATTGGACGTGGAACTAATCAAAACAATACTAATAGTATACTTAGTATACGTGGTGGAAATAGTCCAGATGGAAAAGTTCAAGTACACTTAGTAGGACTTAAATTTAAGAATGGAAACAATGCTATTTATATGTATGAAAATACAGATTTACGTTGCTATTATTGTTACTTCCTTAATAACATGCACCCATCACTTAATAATAAAGGATCAAGTATATTTAATGTAGTAAATGAAAGAACTAAGAAAGAAAGTAAGCATTTTAAAAATATTATTGATTCATGTTACTTCTATAACAATTTTGGTAATGAAATATGTGTATGTGGTAATACAAATATTACAAATTGTTTATTTGTTACAAATGAAGCAAATAAATTAGTTAACCCTGAACCTAAGGTACTTGAAATATATAATGGTGCAACTACTTATAAGAACAATAAAAGTCACATCAAAGTGTACAGCACTGTATACACAAAAAACCATGCTTGGGCTAAATTATTATGTTATGTGGGAGAACGTGGAAGTTTTAATGGTGCAACATGTAATATGCTACAAAAACCGAATACACTACCTGTTTTTGGTGAAAAATGGGGAAATCAAGCATATACATATGCTTTGTATTATTATCCACACTTTGGAATAAATCATAATATTAGTGCAACACCACATAGAGGACGTGAAAGAACATCAACAGGGCATGTAGGATATCGTTCAAAACCTTATATGTTTGCACAACCAGATGGATATAATTTAATACGTTATTATGGTAAGCGTAGTGGTACTAATACTTATGATCCATGGACTAAAAAAGAATTAGCAATGCCGGGAAATCTTGCAATATTTGATAGTAAGACCGGGGCATTTACAGGTACAAATTGGCCCTGGTTTAAGTATACAAATACACAGTGGAGTTAAAAAAAAGTAAATTTTTGGAAATGAAAAATATGACTTATTTTAGAAATAAATTTGATGATGAATTTAAAGTCTTATGTGAATTTATTGAACCTAAAGGTGGTGTAATACAATTACAAGGACATAATGATTACTATGCACATTTTACAAAAGTAAATGTACGTGATGAAATCAACAGAGCAAAAACACCAGTAAAAGTAATACCTTTACTTTTATTTAACCATCTTGAAAGTAGTAATAAAAGAAAATACGTAAGTGACATAGATGAAAATGGAAATTTAATATATTCACCTGAAGATCAAACAATACCAACAGAGGGCAAATTTCATAATGCTATTGTATGCCATGATCAAGCAGAAACTGAAATATATGCAACATTTGATCCTACAATACGTGAAACAATGGAAAGACCTTTCACATGTGATTTTGCTCCACCTGTAGGAGAATATATTACTAGTGAATATGAACAAGAATATAACGTTGAAGAAGATGAGGAATAGATTTTTATGTTATTATTACCAAGAAAATTAGGATCAGAATTAACATTAGATGATTATAATGCTTGTCAATACATGTTATATGAAATGAATTGTTGGAAAGATACATGTAATCTTGGAATGATATATGATGGATATTATGCACGTTACAATATGGACATTGAAAACTTTGATAAAAAAATTTATACAGATAAATTAGAATTAATCATTGATAAAATAGGATACATGTTAAATAGTAATGCAACAGCAACAAATAGACGGATTTATGTAAAATTATCAGAACAATTAACAACACATCGTACTATTCATTATACATTAACATATGCTGTACCATATACTCAAGATGGAGTAGAAATAAGTGCAATTCCATTAGGTGAAGATGTAGATGAAAAGGGATATAATAATTTAAATGCACCTAATATACATACATTAAAAGGAACATTAAAAAAAGCAGATAAGACTAAAGACTTAAAAACAGATGAAGAACTATTCTATATTGAACTTCCAACAAACAAATTTAAAGAAGGATGTGTAATATATCCTGAAATACAACTAGATTATAAATTCAACGACACGCCAACAATAGATATTTATAATGGAGAAGCAAACACTAATGATGAAATATTATTAGATAATGTAGATAAATTAGATCGTATGATAACACACACTGATCCATCAGAGGAAAAAACAATTTATAGATTAGATGCTAATAAAATATATACCTTAAATAAAACAATCACACTACCAGAGGGCACAGATATAGAAATAAGAGGTGGAAGTAATCGTAAAACAGTACTTAATGGAAGTAAATGTGGACGTTTATTTATAGTTCCTCCTAATACTAGATTAACTTTGCATAATTTAGAATTACATGAATGTGATTGTAGACAAGTAACACACTATCAAGGAATGGGTGGGGCTATTCTTGTTAAAAGTCGTAAAAAATTTGATGGTACATATGAATTTGGAGTACTAGAAACTAGTGATTGTGATTTTAAAGTATGTACGGCAAAGCATGGTGGAGCTATATATGCTTATCATGGTGGTCTCTATGTACATGATTGTAAGTTTTATAAATGCAGTGCAAATATGAGTGAAGGATATGGTGGAGCAATCAGTTATAGGAGACTTGATTAAATGGCTATTGATTGTAAAACAGTAAATATAAGAAAAGGAAGTATTGGAGAAGATGTAAAAACATTACAAACCTATCTATCAGAAAAAAAATTATATACAGGAAGTATAGATGGAAAATGTGAAAAATACACAGTAAATGCAATAAAAAACCTACAAAAAAAATATAAAAACCTTGCAGTAGATGGAGTATTTGGTCCTATAACATGTATAACTTGTGGAATTAATACAGCAACACCAACAAATACACCTATAGACACGGGTTGGAAATCACCCGCCACTGTATCACAAGATAGTCGATGGGATGTAATTAATCCTAATTTTGGGTGTTATGAATTTAATAATCTTAAAGCAATCAAGGTAGCAAATACAAGTTCTAGTGCATATATTCCAACAGATGGTGGAGTAAAAAAAGATTATCATGGTCCTGTAGTGTATGTAAATAATTTTGGATTTAATATACCTAAAGATGCAACAATTAAAGAAGTATATGTACGTACATGTACTAAATGTGGAAATGGATGGAATGAAGGAGTACAAACCAAATTATTAAAATTAAAAACTACAGCAAGTACTACAGATTTTGGTGTAGGAAAAGATATAAGTATTCATCCTAAATGGCCATTAAGATCATGGAGAGATACAACTGGAGGAGGAACGCCTGAAAAATGGGGTGTACAACTCACACCTGAACTTGTGAATAGTACTAATTTTGGATTTGTATATCAATGTACTGGAACTCGTGGTGGTGATCATGGGTGGATTATGCCTAGAATTGCTTTTCTTCAGATGAGAATAGTTTATGTTAAAAATAATACAAGTACAACTTCATCACCAGTTGTAACACCTGATTTTGATTTAGAATTTAGTTTTGAGGATAGTAAAGGAAATCCGCTAGTAGATACGGGGGATGAAAAGAATATTTATATAAGTACAGATCCTAAGGATAATAGAGAATTTATTACATTTGTAATTAAGTATATTGAAAAGGATAGTAATAAGAAATATCCAGCAGGGCAAACGCCTATTGTTAATTTAAAATCGAATTCATTAAAACTTTCACGTAAAAAAAGTTCTACATATCAAACTAAAACATTAAGTGTAAAAGAAATAAATGCAACTTATGATTCAGATGGAAAAGCAAATAATAGACCTGTATATTATTCTCGTGTTATGATTTCTCCTTATATTACACAGGGTGAATGTAGTTTCACTGTGGAATGTGGAAGTGTTAAAAAAACGTTTAAAGTTCCAGTTGATGTGAATATAGATTCAGATACATTAGATATTTCTGATATAAATTTATTAAATTTCATGATGGATGGAACTCAAAGATGTATTATTCATTCATGTAAATTTGAGGAATGTAAAGCATATGCTGGTGCAAGTTATGCTACTGTTAATATGCGTGATGATGTTTATCGGACAAATAATACACATGATTATGCAAGTAATGAAGCAAGTAAGCCATGTAAATTTAAGGATGATTTTAGTAAGTGTCCTCATCGTAGTAAGGATCTTAAAGCATGTCCATTTACTAAAACAAAATATTGTTATGGTGCAGGATATGTGGACTTGTATGCTGAAGTTAATAGATGTAAATTAAATTAAAAAAAAATAAAAGGGGATTTTAGGGTTGTTAGATTGTAATAAAATAAATATAAGAAAGGAAAGTAAAGGAAACGATGTTAAGGAATTACAAACGTATCTTACATTCCGAGGGTATTATGATGGAAAAATAGATGGTAGTTGTGGAGATTATACAGTAAGTGCAATAAAGAAACTACAAAAAGCAGTAGGTGGACTAGTAGTTGATGGAATATTTGGACCTCTTACATGTAAAGTAAGTGGAATTAATGGACGTGATATAAGTGGTACAAGTCAAACAATAGATCTTGATATTTGGAAGAATATGATGACACGATATGATAATTTCTTTAAACAACATGGACAAGAACCAGTTATATGTTACATTAATTATACTACAAAATATGAATATATAACAAATACGAAATATCAAGATATCAAAAAAAGATATGATACATATATTAAAGAAAATGGAAGAGAACCAAAATTTGTATACATTAATAAAACACAAATAACTCAACCAAATACAACTACAAATAAACCATCAACTAATACAATAATTACTTATTTTTCAAGTACTCCACATTATACAAGTCAAGGATGTAACAGGTTAGGACAGTGTACACCATATTATTGTGGTGTTCATTCATTACATCAAGTACTACGTAAGTTTGGTATAACAGATTATAGTGAAAGTACACTTGCTGCATGGGCTGGTACAACAACAGCAGGGACAAGTCATGGTGGAATTAATACGGCAATAAAAAAAGTGAATAGTAAAAAAGGAACTAATATAGAAATAAAATGGTTAAATTTTTCAGATCTTGGTAATACTACTAGTGCAAGATTTAAGGAATTAGGAAGACGTATTAATAATAGTAATTGTGATTGTATTGTACATAATCTTTATCGTAACCGGTATGGTCATTATGAAACAATACATAGTATTAACACTAAAACACAGAATGTTCAAGTACTTAATAGTCTTGGTACACGTACAGGTAGTTCTTATAAGGGATATATTGAAAATAGAAGTTTTAGTACTTTTCAATCATATATCAGTAATACCCCTGGTGGTCAGCCTAGTATTGGATTAATTACTAAAAAATAGATAGGATTTGGTTAGTTATGGATTTAAAATTAGATTTTGAAGTATTTATAAATAAAATTAGAAATAAATTTAATCGTCCACGTAAGGATGATATTATCGAAGAAGATAGTAATGGGGAATACGTCCAATAAATTATATGTTTTATCTTCTCCTCCCCACTTTTTTTTTAATTTTCTTTTTTTAATTCATGGAGTGCTTCAGCTATTTCTTTTAGATATTTATTTGTATTTCGTAGTTCTTCTATCAAGTTACCTTTTATTTTAAAGTCAACATATTGACAATCTTTACTATCTAACATATTTATTGTTTTTATAATTTTTAGTATTTATGAGTATTACTTAGAATGTATAAAGTTATGTCAAAACAAGAGTAAAACCTAACAGTACTGTAAGTAATTTACTTTCAACTCTTCCAATTTTATGTATAATTGTAGTATATGAAATAATTAAAAACAAGCCACATTTAATAGGTAAATTAAAAGAATCATTTAATATTTATGAAACACTTTTTAATTTAAACATATTATTTATAATAAATATAATTTTAAGCATGCTTCATATAGATACAATTATAAAATATGCCCTAATTTGCATAATATTATATATTGTAAATAAGAAAATACCAAAAAAACACACCAAAATTATGACAATAACAACACTAATTGTAATAATAACAATAACACCACAACTATTAAAATCATACATAATAACATTTTTAATACTGGAGTTTATCACAACTTTCATATACATAATGAAACACAAACTACTAGATGTAATTTTAACTAAAAATTACACAATAAATAACTTATCTGAAGGAATGCTTCTTGCACAACCTCTTATAAATACACAACATAAATACACATTTAACAATAATTATGAATCTGGAAATATAGTTCTTAAAAATAATATCTATGGCTTAGAAGAAAAAGATATAACATTACTTAAAAAACTAGAAGATGAAAATTATATAACACATGTTCCAATTAAAAAAACCATTTGTTTTGCACCATTTATACAAGTAGGTGTAATATTAACAATTCTATTTGGAAATATTATAACAACAATAATAGGTGCTATACTATGAATAATAAAGGACAAATAACACTTGAATATATGCTGATATTTTTCATGTCAATAATTATAATTACAACAGTTGTACTTCCATTTTTATGTGATGAAATTGATACAGTAGATGATATTAAAACTACTATGCAAACTAAAGCTATGCTTAATGAACTTTCAAGTAATATAAATATGGTATATTCATCAGAATATGGAACATCTAAAAATATTGCAATAAAAACACCTTCAAGGCTAAATTTATCATACACACAAAATGGATCAAGAAATTATATTTCAACATACATTACACTAAATAATAATTCAAGACGTTGGGTTGGTGTTGAAGTTCCATGCAGTATATCATTTGCAAATAAGCCTAACTATAGATATACAGTTGTTAAAAATAATTGGTGGTATTATAATACAGAGGTTAAATGGATAAAATCAGATGATGGTAGTATGAGTATTAATATAAATTTTAAATAAAAAAAAAGAGAAAGTTAATAAAAAAAAATAATGAAAAAAAAATAGAAGTATAAAATGAAAAAGGAGAAGGAGTTTATTTTTTTATATCTTCTCGTTTTATTTTTTTAATTGTTGCTTGTTTTAAATCACGTAATTCCTTGTATGCTACTGATGTTTTTTTAACCTCATCTTCTTCATCATCAAATACTACTTTTTCTAGTTTTTCTTGACGTAGGATGAGTGTTGTTAGTATATCTGTAATTGGATCTGGTATTTTTCCATGTTCAAGGTCATGATTATTATTTTTATCTTTACGTAGTGATTCTAGTGTTTTTCCTGGTATTCCTACTATTGTAGAATTTGGTGGTGCTGGTTTTGTTACTACAGATCCTGCCCCGATTTTACAGTTTTCACCTATTTCTATATCTCCTAGTACTATTGCATTTGTTCCTACTACTACGTTATTTCCTATTGTTGGATGTCTTTTTTTATTTTCAAGACTTGTTCCACCAAGTACTACTCCTTTATATAGTAGTACATCATCTCCTACAATTGTTGTTTCTCCAATTACTACTCCCATTCCATGATCTATGAAAAATCGTCTTCCTATTGTTGCACCAGGATGTATTTCTATTCCTGTGAAGAATCGATTTATATGGGAGATAAATCTTCCTGCAAGTTTATGTCCACGTACCCAGAACCAGTGTGCTATTTTATGAAACCATATAGCATGAAGTCCAGGATAACATAGAATTACTTCTACTGTACTTTTTGCAGCTGGATCATTTGAAAAAACAGTTTGTATATCTTCTCGTATTCCCTCAAACATTTTACTTCTTAATCCCCATTAATTATGATATGTCCTTATTTTTTTGTTAGTAGTTTAACTAATTATACTTATTTTTTATAGTTTTTAATTAATATTTATTTAGTTAATATAATTTAATAAATAAAACTTTTTAATATTACCTTATACAAATACTAGGATAATACTTAAAAAAAAATAAATCTTAGTTTAATATACTAATAAACTAGCATATGTTATTTTTTTTTATTATAAAAGAGAAATTAAATAAGAATAAAAAAAAAGTATAGGTGATTAAAAATGAGATATCAATGTCCAAACTGTGGATACATATATGATGAAGAAAAAGAAGGAGCACCACTACGAAGTATGAAAAATTGTCCTGTGTGTGGTCTTTCAACAGCATCATTTATACCAATAGATGAAAATGGAAATGAAATAACAGACTTTGAAGAAAAAGAAGAAGTAGATGTAAAAGAAACTAAAAAAACACAAGATGATAAAAAAGAAGAAAACTCAAATTCAATGCTTTCATTTCCTGAAAAATATGAAAAAAATGAACCTGGTATAAGATATATGGACTTAATACATGATCTTAGTGAATATCCAGTAAGTGTAATATCTGCAATGGCTACAGATTTTCCAATGCCTTCATGGGATGATATACTAATACTTGGAAATCAACTAAATCCATTACCACTAGATGAAGATGCACCAGTTAAAACAACAACAATCATAGGTCCTAATGCTAAAAAACCATTAGTAATTGAAAATCCTGCATTTGTATCACATATGTCATTTGGAGCAATATCCGAAGAAGCAAAAGAAGCACTAGCAAAAGGAAGTGCTGATGCAAAAACAGCAATGTGCAGTGGAGAAGGAGGAGTACTTCCCCAGATAAAAGATGAATCATACAAATATATCTTTGAATATGTACCAAATCAATATAGTGTAACTGAAGAAAATCTTAAAACATCAGATGCAATAGAAATTAAGATAGGACAAGCAACAAAACCAGGAATGGGTGGATTACTTCCTGCATCTAAGGTAACAGAACAAATAGCAAAAATACGTGGTAAACCTGTAGGTGAAGATATACTTTCTCCTTCAACATTTCCAAATATACAATCAAGAGAAGATCTTAGAAATGTTGTAGATGAACTTAGAGATAGATCAAATGGAAGACCAATAGGAGTTAAAATAGCAGCAAATCGTATTGAAGAGGATCTTGAATTTATTAGTTATTCAGGTTGTGATTATATAACAATAGATGGACGTGGTGGTGCTACAGGTGCAAGTCCAAAATTAATGCGAGATTCAACTAGTGTACCTACTATATATGCTCTTTATCGTAGTCGTAAATATATGGATGAACATGGTATGGATCAATCACTAGTAATTACAGGAGGTTTACGTGTTTCAACTGATATTGCAAAAGCACTTGCAATGGGAGCTGATGCTGTAGCTCTTGCAACTGCATCTTTAATGTCTATTGGATGTCAACAATATCGTGCATGTAGCTCAGGTACATGTCCAATAGGAATTGCAACACAGGATCCAGAACTACGTAAAAGATTTAAAGTAGATATTGGAGCTAAACGTTTAACTAACTTCTTTAATGTAACACTTGAAGAACTTAAATCAATATCACGTATAACAGGACATGATGATATACATGATCTTAATATATCTGATATTGCAACATTTAATGAAAATATCTCAAATTATACAAATATTAAACATATGTAGATGAAGATTTTTACATCACCCCCTTTATTTTTTTTCATTATTTTTTTAAATAAATTTCATGATTTATTATACTCTTTATATACTTTATTTTATTTTTTCAAAAATTTTTAAATATAATTATTAATAATGATAAAAAACAAATATATTAACATACCTCAAAAAAATATAAAAATTATAAAAAAAATAAGGAGTTTACTAAAATATGAATATAAAAATAGATGAAATATCAGAAAATCTTAAACAAATAAAAGAAAAAAGCCCGCTTATACATTGTATAACAAATGTGGTGACAGTGCGTGACTGTGCAAATACACTACTTGCCATAGGAGCATCACCAATAATGGCAAATGAACCAGATGAAGCATCAGATATAACATCAATAGCAAACTCCCTTGTGATAAACATAGGAACATTAACTAAAGAACAAATAAAAACAATGCAAAAATCAGCAAAAACAGCAAAAGACAACAATATTCCTATAATACTAGATCCTGTAGGAATTGGAGTAAGTGAAATACGAAATCAAACATCAATAGATATAATAAAAGAAGTAAAACCAACCATAATACGAGGAAACTTATCTGAAATTAAAGCTGTAGCAATGTTATATGGAATACTTGATGAATGTAACAAAGCAAAAGGAGTAGATGTAGCAGAAACAGATATAATAAGTCCTGAAACACTAAAATCAAACAGTATATTAATTAAGAAAATAGCAGAAAAACTAGATACAACAATCGCAGTATCAGGACCTATTGACATAATATCAGATGGAAATGATGTATATACAATTGATAATGGTGATCAAATGCTATCTAAAATCACAGGAGCAGGTTGTATGTTAACATCCATCATGGGAGGATATGCTGCAATAACAAACTCACTAGATGCTGCAATATGTGCAACATTAACTATGGATATAGCAGGTGAAATAGCAGCAAAACAAACCATAGCAAACAATCAAGGAACAGGATCATTTGGAATATATCTAATGGATGAATTCTACAATATGGATATGGAAAAAATATTAACATATGCAAAAATCAAAAAACAAGAACTATAAAATAGGAGATGAAAAATAAAATGTCAAAACAAGTAGATTACACATTATATCTAGTAACAGATCAGTTTGATTTTACAGAAGATGAATTTCTTAAAATAATTGAAGAAGCATTAAAAGGTGGAGTTACTATACTTCAACTACGTGAAAAAGACTCAACAACAAAGGACTTCTATAAACTTGCAGTAAAGGTTAAAGAAATTACAGATAAATATGAAGTACCATTAATAATTAATGATAGAATTGATATAGCACTAGCTGTAGATGCAGCAGGAGTTCACCTAGGACAAGATGACATGCCATGTAAAATAGCACGCCAAATACTAGGACCTGATAAAATAATCGGAATAAGTGCAGAAAAATACATCTATGCAATAACAGCACAAAATGATGGAGCAGACTATCTAGGAGTAGGAGCAATCAGACCAACACCAACAAAAACAGACTGTATGAAAATACCAGAAGAAGACCTACAAAAAGTACAACAAAACATAACAATACCACACGTTGCAATAGGTGGAGTAAAACTAGATAACACAAAACAAGTAATGGAGGATTATAACTTTAGTGGAGTATCAGTAGTATCAGCAATAATGCTAGCTGAAGATCCACAACAAGCAGCACGTAACTTCATTGAAATAATTAAGGATAATTGAATTTTCACTTATATATAATTTGAAAAAAGTAATACTTTTACCACTAAAAATAGTAAAAAAGTAATAACTTTATTAATAATAAAAGATAGATTTAATAGCAACAAAACAAAAAAAAATTAATACAAATCAAATAAGAAAAAAAATCATAACCACCACACCTTAACAAAAAAAAATATAGAAGTGATAAACAATGAGTTGCTATAAATACTGGCCAGAAATCGAAGAAATCGCAGAAGAACTAGAAAACTATGGAGTAGAAGACATAAACGACATAGACAAACTAAACGAATATGACTTAGAAGAAATCAAAAAACAACTAGATCGCATAGAAGTAATAGCACACGATAAAACAATCGACTTTGACTCAGCAAAACACATACTTGATAATGAACGAATGAACAAAGCATTAAAACTAATACGAAAATTCTACCTATACATAGGAGCAAGACTAGAAACAGACAATGCAATAGAAATACTAGAAGCAGACGATCCTGAAGCAATACTAAATAAATTCCACTTTTATGAAAGATACGAAGGACTACTTGAAAACGAATCAAAACTCGCAAAATTCAACAAAGACAAAACATTCGTATTTATTGGAAGCGGACCACTACCTCTAACACTAATAATGTTTAGAAAAAAATTTGGATGTAAATGTATAGGAATAGAAATACAACCAGATGTAGCAGAACTATCAAGAAAAGTAATCGACAAACTAGGATTATCAGATGGAATTGAAATAATAGTAGGAGATGAAAGAAAAATAAGTGACATAGACTTTGACATACTAATGGTTGCAGCATTTGCAGAACCAAAAGAAAAAGTATTTGCAAATGTATGGGAACGCGTAACAACAAAAACACCAGTACTAGTAAGAACATATAGTGGAATGCGAGCAATACTATATGCACCACTAACAGATAAACAACTAAGAGGATTCCACAAAGAAGTCATGCTACTTCCTATAGGAAACACAAACAATACAAGCGTACTACTAAGAAAAATAGAATAATAATCTTCTTTTATTAGTAAAACTCACCTCCTCACTTTTCATTTTTTTTTTATAAAAAGCTGATAATAATAATTTAAAATAAACTACTTTTTAGAAAAAATAATTTCACTTCAATTTTATATAAGATAAAAAATTTTTATAGTATTATAATTAAATAAGAAAAGTTAGTAATTTAAATTCTAGCTTCCAGATTAATGCTCATTTTTTTATAATTTATACTTTAAATTATAATTTTATCTTAAAATTAATAAAAAAAAATATTAGACTTATCATGAAACTTTTAATGATAAAAAAAAATGTTATAATTTTATATTAAAAATTTAGATTTATATGAGTTAAAAAAAATAATAATAAAAAAAAAAGAATGGGGGAGGTTATATGTTCTTTTTTTTTTGGTATAATGATAATTTTTATAAAAGAAAGGTTTTATAATTCTTTTATTTTTTCACCAATTTCTGCTCCAAAGTCAAAGCATGCAGCTAAGTCATCATCATCTGGTACATAGTTTACTTCCATGTTTCCTACCATGTCAAATCCTGCTTCTTCCATTTTACCATTTAACCATGCAGGTCCATTTCCACTCCATCCATATGAACCAAATGTTGCACCTAGTCTTTTAAGACCTGTTCTGTCAAATTGTAGTTCATCAATGTATAAGTATACATCTGCAATACTTGGGAATACTTTGTTAAAGAGTGTTGGTACACCCATGAGTACTGCTTTACTTTCAAGTACATCTTTTACAATTTCACTTCTTTCATCTTCTTTTAAAAAGTGCATTTTTACATCTACACCTTTTGACATGATTCCTTCTGCTATTGCATGTGCCATGTATTCGGTTGAAAAGTGCATTGTATCATAGATGAGTGTTGCTTGATCAACTTTACATACTCCATTTGCCCAGTCAAGGTATGCTCCGATGATTTTCATTGGATCTGTCCATACTTGTCCGTGTGATGGTGCGATTGTTTTGATTTTATCAAGAAGTCCAATTTCTACTACTTCATTGAGTTTGTTTTTAAGTAGTGGTGTTAGTGGTGTTAGGAGGTTTGCATAGAATTTCTGTGCTGCATCCATTAGTTCTGATTCTGGTACTTCATAATCGTATCTTTCACGTTTACATAGGTGTTGTCCGAATGCATCGTTTGAGAAAAGTATTCCTTCTTCATTTAGGAATGTGAACATACTATCTGGCCAGTGGAGCATTTTTGCATCCATGAATGTGAATGTTTTTCCTTCAAGTTCTAGTGAATCACCAGTTGCTACAGTGATGAATGTTGCATCTGCTAGTTCTGGGTAGTGTTTGATTAGTCCTGGTTTTGCTACATCTGTTGAGTAGATTGGTGCATCTGGGAATTTTTGATGTATTTCAGTTAAAGCTCCACTATGATCTTTTTCTACGTGGTTTTGTATGATGTAGTCTATTTTTACTTCATCAAGTCCTCTATCTTCAAATGCATCTTGGATTCTTCCCCACATTTGTGCTATGTACATTTTTTCAGGATATACATTATCTATTAGTACTGCTTTATTATCATCTGAAAATACTAAAAATGCATTGTATGATGTTCCATTTAGTGTGTATCCGTGGTATTCACGTCTATCCCAGTCTAGTGTTCCTACAAAGTATATGTCATCTGTTAGTTTTGGTGCTTTTGCTTTTATTATCATTTTATTCCCACTCCTTTTTCGGGTTTTTTTTTTATTTGATTTCGTTTTTTATTCTTTTTTCCATAGTCCGTGTATTGTACAGTATTCACGTGCTACTACGTCATCTGCTTCTGGTATGATGAAGATTGCTTCTGGTTTATCTCCAGGTTTTAGTGTTTGTCTGTGGGTTTGTCCATCTGCGATGAGTTCTATCATTGCTATGTAGTGTTCTTCTTCCATTGGATGTTCTACTTCTCCTACATTTACAATGTATCTGTCATCTTCATATTTTACTACAGGTACGTGTTTTACTTCTCCTTCTCCATCTACTTTTGCTTCTAGGATGTTAAGTTTATCTACATCTGCATCGTCGCCTACTACTAGTACTTCGTTGATATTTCCTGTTCCTTTACATTTTACTATTACATTTGCGTCTAAATCTGCCATTTTTCATTCAATCCTTTTATATTTTTTATTAAAAGTTTGGAGGTTAGGTTACTTTTTTCTTTTTTTTATACTATACTATTATTTGTTGAATTTTTTTTATTTAAAATTATTGTGCTAAAAAAGAATAAAGATTTTTTTTAAATGTGGAAGTTAAGAGGAGAGGAGGGGTGTTTTTTTCATTTTTTGTATTATGTTGGTCTTTTTTTTGTGATTACCAGAGGTCTGGTTCTCTTTCGAAGTATGATTGTGGGTGTTCACAGATTGGACATTTTGTTGGAGGTACTTCTCCTTCATATACAAATCCACAGTTTCTACATACCCATGTTACAGGTTCGTCTCTGTTGAAGAATTTTCCATCTTCTAGTAAGTCGAGTACTGCTTGGTATCTTTTTTCGTGGTGGTCTTCTACAAGTCCGATGTTTCTGAGTCTTGCTGCAATTTCTGGGTATCCTTCTTCATCTGCTGTGTTTGCTTGTTCAGGATAGAGTGTTTGTCCTTCTTCGTGTTCTCCTGCAATTGCTGTTTTGAGGTTTTCAACTGTTGATCCGTATGTTAATGGTATTGTTGCTGGTGTTTCTATTTGATCCATTTCTGGTGCAAGTTCTTTCATCATTTTAAATAATGCTTTTGCGTGGTAGAATTCGTTTCTTGATGTTTCTGTGAATATATCAGAAATTTCAAGGTATCCTTCTTTTTTTGCTACTTTTGCATATATTTCATATCTGTTTTTTGCTAATGTTTCTGTTACAAATGATGCTGCTAAGTTTTCTAAAGTTTTAGACATTTTATTTCACCTATTAATTTTTCAATTTTAAAAGAATTCTTTTGTATTTTTCGATCCTAGAATTTTATTTGTTGCAATATTTATTTTTTCTATACTTTTTTTGCACATATTTTTTTTAATAGTATCGACTTTTTTTGATTTATTTAAAGATTTCTATAATAAAAAAAATTTAAAGAAATCTTTATAATAGTATATTTTAATAAAAGTTATATTTAAAGGTTAAGTTTTTAATTTGCTTAATTGTTAGTTATTAATCATTTATCATTAAAAGAATTAGTTTTAGTTAGTAAGTACTAAATAATACTTATTATTTTTAGATAATACTAAAAATAAAAGCTTTATAAACTTTAAAAAAAATAAAAAAAGAATAAAATTGGATTTAAAAAATCCAGATGGTTACAAGAATTATTGCTGTTATAAATATAACAGGAGCAAGAAGTTTACTTACAGATACAACTGATGCTATTGTAGTAACAAGTTCTGTTGTATGATTAGGACCAAAAGTCTTAAGATTAACATGAACTGTATCTGTTGCAACAAATACATCTGATAGATCATCTAATGCTTCACCAATAAGATGTAATGTTTTATCAATTAGAATGTCACTACTACGTGTTCCTACTGTTACTCCTCCTCCTGATATTGTATTTACAAGGTGTGTGTCTGTTGTCATAACTTCCATCATGTCAATTTGTGGATATTTTTCATGTATTTCATCCATTAATTCTTCACGGAAGTGTTGTTTCATATTATTTCCATCATAAACTAAGTAAAGCATAAGCTGATTATCAACCTCTGTAATCATTACTTTAAGACCACTTTCACCAATTCCATCACGTACTGCAATTTCATCAATTGGATCATATGAACAACCTACACGTATAGGATGCATTGATGGTTTTTGTATCTTTGCTACTGCTTGTTCTAGTTCATATACACGTTTATGTCCAGCAAGAAGTCGTTCCCAGTTTCCATTAAGACAGTTATGACAATCTACAAAGATCACATCACGAACACCTGTTAATGCCTTGGTTTCATACATTAATGAAAGACCTACACCATAATCAATATCATCACCAGGATTTGGTGCAAACGTTGTAAGTTCTAAACATCCATCATTAAAAAATTGTACACCAATCTTAGCATCTTCATATTCTACTCTTTGAAACTTACTAGCAGAATCCTTATATTGCATATTAGGGAGTGCTTCATCTATTTTTTCTACGATCTTATCAAGTTCTTTTTGTGCTACAGGATTAAAATCATGTGTTGCTGCACCATGAGCTACAATTGTAAAATCATCTAACTTATTTGCAATTATAGTTGGAAGATTTCCACCACCAATAGATCCAACAGGACCTGGATGTATACATGGTGAAATATAGTTTGCTTTTATGTTTCCATCCATAGTTTTAAAACTTATTATTCCAACAGATGTTGTAATTTCTTCTCCCATTTCATCAAATACTGTTTCAAGAGCATTAGATCCTTCACTAACTTGAGCTATGAATAAACTTAAAAGTTCAAGTCCTCCAACACCAAGATTATTTTTTATAGGTGATTGAATTATTGCTATAAATGCATATATTGCTATTGCAAGAAGAATAGCACCTACAATTGCCTTAGTATATAATGCAAGAACCATACTTCCACTTGTTGCTACTTCAAAATAATTTACAAGTACATTCATACTTAGTATAAGAAGTGGTTGTATTACAGCAATTAAAACACCCTGATAATACTTAATGTTTGATGTAGACCATAAAATAAGAGCTTCAATTGCAAAGATGAAAAGTGTAGCAAGAAGAAGTACACTATCAATTTGTATAGGTATAAATATTGAAATTATAACTCCTATAATATAGATTAAACATACAAAAAACATTCCAACAAGAGCAAGAAACATTGCCTGTTTAAGCTTCATATGTCGTTTTTTAAGAGAATTAACACTACTATGTATAATAGTACCAGAAATTATAGTAGGAAGACCAAATAAGAAAAACCCACCAGCCCCTCCTGCAATAAATAAATATACAATTTCATTTAAAGGAATTCCTGGAATTATACAATCAGCAATAGCACCTGTAAGAAAACTTAATATTATTATTATAAATACTGATATTTTCGTCTTAGGAAGTGTTACCATATACTTTGATAGGCTCACTACTCTATCACTTATTGCCATTTATAACTCTCCTTTTTAATCTTAATTCTAAAAACACAAAAAAAACCTACAGATTTCCCTATATTAAAAAATATAATATTTTAAATAATAGATTTCTTATGTGCGAAAAAAGAATTTAAAAATATTTTGTTATATTATATATATTTATGTTAATATAATAAATAAAAAATTATTGCTTAATAATAAAAATTACTTAATCAAAACTTTTATATAAAAAATATGATCATTTAAAAAAAAGAGAATGAAAAAAAGATTAAATAAACATTTTCTGAAGTAAACCACTTTTATAATTCTTCATAAGGTCTATTTGCTTATTTAATAATTTTATCTTTCTATCAATACATCTTAGAAAACTTCCAATTTTTTCTTGTTTTTCTAAAGTGGGAATCTTTACTTTCTCTTTTGAATAATCTTTAAAGTAAATGTGAGGAATAGTACTACCTACAACATATTTCTGAAAATGAACAGTACTTAGTAAATAATAACAAAAATATAAATTAAATCCATTTTTTGGATGTAAATATGATAATGTTCCTAGAATAGAACTCTTCTTATCACATAAAAATATTCTTCCAACAGAAGCACCATCTTTTACAATTCCTATATAATTTTTATATTATTCACTAGTTCATAAAGATATACGAAAATATATCAATGGAACAAGTAGAAGTAAACTAAATAAAAAAGACATGTTATCAATAAAAATAAAAATACCAACAATTCAAGAACAAGAAAAAATAAGTAACATATTAAGTAGTATTGATAAAAAAATTGAATTATCAAATAAGCAAATAGATCTTATGAAGACCTATAAGAAAAGTTTACTTCAAAAGATGTTTATTTAATCTTCCAACTATTTTTTTTATAACTAACTAATATTTTCTCCCCTTTTTTATAGTTACTATTCTTTTTTTTTATTTTGAATTACTATTATTTTTGATAATATATTAATACTAATATATGATAAAAAACATAAGTTAATAATAGTAATTTGAAAAGTTTTTTTAAGAAATAAATTATTTTATAATTTTTTTCAGATTTTTCGATAATAAAATTAAGAAAAAAACACTAATTTTTTTTTTGAAACACTTAAAAAACTGGGGATATTAAATGGAATATGAACTCAAAACACCATTAAAAGATGAAGATATAAGCAAACTTGAAGCTGGAGATGTTGTTTATATAACAGGAAAAATACATACAGCTCGAGATAGTGCACATAAAAGAATAATTGAAGAAGGTGCACCAATTGACCTAAATGGTGTTGCAATATTTCATGCAGGACCTGTTATACGAGAAGATGATAATGGTAAATATGAAGTCATAGCAGTAGGTCCAACAACAAGTATGAGAATGAATCCATATGAACCACAAGTACTAGATATGGGTGTAAAAGCAATTATAGGAAAAGGTGGAATGGATGATGCAACACAAAAAGCATTAGTTGAGGATAATGCAGTATTTCTAACAGCAGTAGGAGGATGTGCAGCATTATATGTAAGTAGTATTAATGAAGTATCATCTGTAAACTGGTTAGATCTTGGAATGCCTGAAGCAATATGGGAGTTAGATGTTGAAAGATTCGGACCTCTTATTGTAACTATGGATTCAAAAAATAATAACTTATATAAAAGAGATAAAAAAATGGGTATGAAAAATGAAAAATAAGCTATTTTTACCACTACTATTTATAGCATCAATTATTCTAATTGCAGGATTTTTTATGATGACACCATCATATCTTCAACTTAATGGAGATGTAAAACACTTTGAAGATTCAGATATGTCATTTGATATGAACAGTACATGGACTGTAGGACAATATGATGATGCACTACTTGTACCATTTCTATCAGGACATCCATCATCAATAACACTAGCACCAACAAGTAAAACAGCATACAGCTACTATAATGGAAGTATTGATGATCTAACAGCTAATGGAACAGTACTAAATACAAGTACAACAAATGCAACAGATGTTGTAATTGTACAAACAGAAATTACTCGTATGGATAAAATACCAGATAATCTTACAATAGATCAAGCATACAAGTCAGACTCATTATATAAGGTAATGGAAAATACGGGAAGTTTCATTCTTGATAATAGTACAACACTAACTATAGATGGAAAAACAGCACATCAATTCAGATATACAGTAACTTACACACAATATGTAGATACATGGATAGAATCAAATGGACATTACTACCGAATACTAAGTCAAGCACCAACAAGTGTATTTCCAACTGCTCAAGAACAATTTGATTATACTTTAAATAGTTTAAAAATTAAAAACTAACCACCCATCTTTTTTTTTAATATAACACTCTTCTTTTTTTTTAATCCCTTAATTTTTATTTTACTTAAATAAATCTAATTTTAACTATCCTAAAAAAAAATAACAATTATTATATAAAATATCATAAAAACATATATTTACTTAGATAAAAAAAACATGAATAAATCAAATAAGTAATAGGAAGATAAATAAAATGTCAGATCAAAACCTTGAAAAAAGATTCAGACAATATGCAGAAAAAGAAAAAGAAACCCTTAAAAAACATGGAAAAACAACAGATAGCTTTGTAAAAGAAGCAATGGAATGGTCAAGAAGTGTAGAAGGAAAATTAGAACTAGATAAATTTATACTATCAACAGAAATACTACATATAGAAGAAGAAATAGAAGCACTAAGAAAAAGACGTGAAAAAAAACAAAAAGCAATTAGTGAAATAGAAGATGAACTTAAAAAACACAACAACAAAGAGTAGATGATAAAAATGGTAGAATTAACATTTAAAGAAAAAGTAAAACGTGAAGATGACAACCCAGATAAACCAATGTATGTAAAAATACCACAACAAATAGTAGATGCATACACACTCCATGATGGAGATACAATAGAATGGAGCTTCACAATAAACTGTAAAAATCAGAAAACAACAACATTCACAAGAAAATACAATGGAATGGACTAATAATTTAAGATAGCATAACCTCCCTTTAATCTAATCTCCTCCTTTTTTAACTAAAAAATACTTATTTTTAACTTAATAAATTAAATTCAAAAAACACTAAATAATATAAAAATTAAATAATTAATTAAAATAATGCTTTTATTATATAAAAAAAGAAGGAAATCCTTTTAATAACAAGTCGAGCATCAGGAAGAGTACTTGGAAGAATATTAATGGAAATAAATCCAGAAAATATAGAAATATTTGTTAAATTACTTCAAGAAAATTACATAGAACTTATATTGTTAATATTTTATTTATTTATATTTCTACTTCCACCAATAATACTACTACTATCACGAAAAGAGAAATTCATAAAATTCATAGAACGATTATTAAATGTGAAATTACTTAATGAAAATCAAGATAAAGATCAAGATAGACATCCTATATCATTTAATTATAACTACAAGTAACTACTATATTGTAGTGGGTATTATGTATTTCATAGCTTTTATAATTACAATACTTAGTGCATTATTCTCAGAAATTTGTTTTATATGTATTGATTTATTTATATTTTTATTACTCATAGACTTTATGTGTGCTGCAATAGCATTTGCAATGATTATAATAGGAATTCGACGAAATACATTTAACTCACAGGGAAAACCAGTATTTGAAGATAATATTTTATCAAGAATACCTAAAATAGTTCTAGGTCTAAAAAAGCATACATTCCGGTATAAAAATGATTCAAACATCGAATTTAGTGATAAATATTATTCATCAAAGTCATACCTAATTTTAGCATCTATAACAGGATTTATACCACTTGGAATAGGACTTTACACATTTGTAATGATGGGAAATTTTATACTTCTATTATGGGGAATTATAGTAGAAACATTTGTACTATTTCCTGATATATTAGATAATGTATTACCATTTAATCTTAAAACTCTTAAAGGATACGCACTTTTATATATTATGCCAATAGTTTCAATAATAGTAACATTCACAATATAAATAGTTTCAATTATAAAAATAAATAAATAAATCGAAAAGATAATAGGAGAAAAAAAAGATAATGACACTTTTAAATTTAATTATTCAAGTTAGTTCAATATTTATTTCACTTCTACCATTAATTGTATTTCTTATTTTTTGCAGTAAAAATATTATAGAATTAGTAGAGAATTTTACAGGTATTAAATTAATTGAAAATCATATGGATTATGGAAATACTATATTGAATAATTTTTTAGGTTTTATTCCATCATCTAACTATTATGTGTTTGTTGGTGGTATTTACCTGATTTGTTTTTTAATTTCTTGCATATTTTATAATTCTATTCTTAATAAAGAACTTTTTGGATTTTCAGTATTTTTACTTCCATTTTTTTATGCAGGATTTATACTTAGTTTAAGAAAAAATACATTTCATCCAAATGGTCTTCCCATATTAACAGAATTTTATCTTTTTAAAATATATAGAATGGTTTATGGAATACCTAGAATGGATACTGATATTAATTATACAGATAAGTACTATTCATATAATTCATATTTAATGATTTCATGTGTTGTCGGATTTATTCCAACAATAGGTGGAGTAGTATCATTATTTATTGGAGTTATTCCAATTTTACTACTATGGGGCTTATTTATGCAAACATTAGTATTATTTCCTGATAAGTATGATAAAATATTACCTCTTAACTTTAAAAAATGGAGTGGAGCTATATTTTTACTACTACTTGTTATACCATCATATATTATAACATTTTACATATCAATTAAATGGGGTTTATATTATTAGAATAAAGAACTATTCTAATTATAAACCCATTTTTATGATAATATAATCACTATGAGTCATTATATGAACCTTTAGAAAAATTCATATTTTCTAAATGTTTTTTAAGATAATTACTCTTACATTGATCCTTGAATTTAGATAATATATGTTCATCAAAATTTTCAGGAAAAGAATTACAAAAACCTATTTTTAATGAATTTTTTATTCCAATAGGTGTACCAGCTATTTTACTTAATATTAAAGCATTTTTAGCAAATGTTGTCACGCTTCCAGAAATTAGAAGAGAACTAATTATGCTAGGTGCTGCATCTGCCCAATAATACGGATTAAGAGCATCATCTGAGAATAGATTACCTCCAGTACTTGTAAAACATGTAGCTATTCCTAAAGCAATCATCGCTGCTCCCACAGGTATTGCACCACTTGCACATGTTAATACACCAGCATTTATTAATGTTGACCCAGCCAGATCTTCAAGATCATGTAAAAACTCTTCTTTAAAGTCATCTGAAACAAAATTATTAAATGCATTTAATAAATCTACTAATAAGTCACTTCTTTCTCCATGATAACAATATCCTTCAGTGGTGAGTGATATTGCTCCTTTTATTAGTTCATCTTCTTCATCTGTTTTCATCATTACTTTTACTATTCCTGTTTTTAGATCTACTTCAATATAATATGATTGATTTGTTGTAGATTCAATAGTAAGAATTCCAGTTACATTATCAATTGTAAATATAACATCACTGTTGTTTAGTCCCATATCTTCATATAATAAATATAGAGGACTTGTCACATTTTGTAATGATAAACGTACTGCTTGTCTTTCCCATTCTGGTAACATTACAGTTGTCATGAATCTGAATTGTATTATTTCATTTTTTGTTGCATTGTTTGTTATTATAATTCCAAGTGTTGGATCGTATGTTGTTGTATATGTTGCACCTTTATAATTTACTCCAACAAGTAGTTGTGTATCATCTCCTCTTTTAAAAGTTATATTATTGTATGCTCCATAATATTTGCATATTTCATCATTAAAGTATAGTATACTTTGTGCTGTGAGAAATGTTCCATAAGCTGATCTTAGATCATAACGTGTAAAAGTTTTATTTTTATTAATTAGAGTTTGCATATCTTGTTTAGTTACAATTTTATTTGAGATAATATATGTTTGAAGTATTTGAAATGGTATAATGTTATTATCTTCTATTCCTGATTCATCAGGGTCAATTGTTATTGCCCAATTACAGAGGTGATCTTTTTTATCAATTGTATAGTTTATAAAATTACTACTAAAAGATGTGTTTATTGGTATTGTATTTCCAAATAGGTTTGTATTCATATCTTTAAGAAACATTTGAATTGTAGTATTTAATTTTCCATTTATTATTGTTGAAAAATTTGTTAATATTCCTACTGATGTGTCTAAGAATAGTTTATTTGATGAAATTAATGATACTTGGCTTATATTTCCATATGCATATCCATATATTTTGATGTGTAATATTTGTGCATTATTTTCTGTGTAAAATAGTATTCCTGGTTCTGTTATTGATTTATTTTTTATGTATTCAAAATCTTCTTTTCTATTGTTATATAGTATATTTGTATTGTTTTTAAAAGTATTATATGAAGAATTAAGATTTAGATAAGTAGTATTTAAGACAATGTATCCATCTTGATATGGCATTGAAAGATCATATGTGAAGTTCATTATTGTTCTTGTTCCTTTTGTTGGCATGTATTCAAGTAATGGACCCATTTTTCCTGTTTCTCTGTGTTTTGATTTTATTATTAGTTGTGTGTTTTTTGTTGTTTCTATTTCATTTGTAAATTTTTTATGTACTACTTTGTTTTTTCCCCAGTATGAATAGTATTCTATTACTGTTGGCTGATTACTTTGTATCATTATTTTTTGATGGTTATCTGAATACATTCGTGTTGTATTTATAACTTTTAGAGTTGCTCTTTCATTATAGTATTTTGGCGTGTTATATGAATATACTATTGATTCATATCCTTCTAAGTTTATCTTTTGTATAGAATTTTAGTGTTTGGTTTTTATTTACTGTAACTGATTTATTGTTATAAGTAACTTTTGTATTACTCTTTTTAGGATTTGATCCATCTAGTGTATAATATGTTGTTGTATTGTTCCAGTTAGTTGTAAAATTAATTATTTGTTTATCATTAACAAGATCTGTTAGACATTTAACTATTGAAATTGGTGGTGTGATGATTTGTTCTGATTGATAGTGAGTTATGTTTGAGATAATATTGTTATTTGTTATTACAATGGCGTTTATCTGTGTTTTTACACATATTGTTAGAACTTCTCCATTTTTGTATAATAAGCTTTTTGATGTTGGCATTGATCCATTTCGTGTGTAATATATTTTTCCATCTACATTACTTGTCATTATAATATTTAATTTATTTTCTCGTATTTCTGTTATGTTATGTACTGTAACTTTAGGTTCTACGTTTGATGCACTTTTTTGTGGTGTTAAAGATCCATTATTATCTTCATCATCTATTATTGGTTCATTAGATTCTTTGTTTGATTCTGTATTATTTTTTAAATTGATTTTTTCATTTTGAATGTTATTATTTTCATTAATTTCATTATTTTCAACTAATATATCTTCATGATTTGATTCTAAATTAGTTGATAATTCAGATAAGTTATTATTTTCTATATTATCATTATCTTCAGCATAAACAGCTGATATTATAAAAAATAATAATAAAAATAGAATAATAACTTTTTTATTCATAGAAATCCTCCATTGATTTTTTATTTTATAAATATAGATATAGTTAAAAAACTATTTAAATAAATAAAGTATATTTTAAAAAAAATAAAAAAATATTAAAAAAGTAATCCAGGAATTTAAAAATGAGTATTATATTAAGTTTTTTAAAAAAAAGAACAAAAAAATAAGGGAGGAGGTTAGTATTTAAAATATAAGTTTTATACTGTGTATTTTACTATGTTATCTTCACCATTGTTTGGATATTCAAAGTTACATGGTGTGGTGTATTTTCCTCCCATATTATTGTAGTAGTTTTGTGTGTATTGTATTTGTTGTGTTGTCATAGTCCATGTTGGTGTTACTTTCATGAATCCATTTTCTTTTAATGCTCTGTCTGTATTTTTGATTTGTGTCCATGTTGCCCATTGTACGGCGTTGATGTTATGTGATGGTCCACTTGGGTTAAGACATAGGAATTTATCAGCTTGTAAGTTATATCCTATGATGCACATGTAGTGTCCTTTTATGTGCCAGAGTATCATGGATCCACTTTGTAGTGCGTTTATTAGTGATGTTTTTGTGTTTTCTATGTTTGTTAGTTTCATATGTACGCTTGGTGAGTATTTTATTATGTCAGATTCTGATGTTCCATCATATGATGTTGTTTTATATATTCCTGAGAGTTTTCTTTCACTTGCATAGCAATTTAGTGCTTGACTTATCATACTCATTGATGTTGGTCCACATGTATATTGATGTCCATTAATCCATTCTTGGGAGTCATAGTATACAGGATAGTATCGTATTTTTCCTGTTAGATTTACAACTAGTTTATATGGTGGATTTACTGCATAAAATCCTTTTTTTACATGGTATTCATTTAATGCTCGTGCTATTACATTCCATTTTTCACGGCTTATTATGTATTTGATGTTGCTTGATTCTTCTCGGAAGAATGTGTATTTTGGTACAAATCCATATATTTTTTGTGAGTAACTATCAAGTTTCATTACACGAAGAATTTCAGAACTTGTTATTGTATATGCTCTGTTTTCATCTGCATATTTGTATGTATCATCAAGTTTGCTTAGGTCTGGTTTTCCATTTTTACATGGTATTTTTGTTATTATTGCAAGTTCGCATCCTGTGTCATTTTCTATGTATTTTACTTGTTGTTTTATTGTTATGTTTATCTGGTTTGGATGTGTTATTTTAATTGTGGTTGTTCCTATTTGTGTGAGTTTTGGTGTGGTTATTGTTGTTGTGGTTGTGTTTGTTTTGTATTGTTTTTGGTTTATTGTGTAGTTTATTTGTTTTTTGTTGGTTGTTTGTAGATGGTATGGTAGTTTGATTGTGAGTGTTTGGTTTATTGTTATTTTTTGTTTGTTTGTTAGTTGTATTTGGTTATTTTTTAGTTTTAGTGGTGTGTTTGTTAGTATTATATGGTGGTTTTCATGTTGTGTTGTTATGAATGTGTTTTGGTTTAGTTCTGATTTTGTGTTTGCATAGTTTATGATTACATCTGCATCTTGTTGTGCTTTTTCATCTACAAATTTTGATTCGTTTATTTGGATGTATCCATTGTTGTTGTATGTGTTTGCTGCTCGTTGTGCTTTGTTTTGTATGGATTTTACATTTTTAATTATGATTTTTCCATGATCGTTATAGTTTACTCCACCATTTGCTTTTGCTGTGTTTGTTGTGTGGTTTGATCCTTTGATTGTCATGTTTCCAAGGTTGTAGTTTACTGCTCCTCTTTGTGCTGTGTTTTGTTGGTGTTTTGCTTTTTGAATGTTGATTATTGCGTTTTTGTTGTTGTAGTTACATCCCCCGTTTTGTGCTGTGTTCATATTTAGTGTGGAATCATAGATGTTTATTGTTCCTTTGTTGTTGTAGTTACATCCTCCGAGTTTTGTTGCTGTGTTTTGTTTGTGTGTTGTTTTATTTATGATGAGTGTTTTATAATTTGCATTTACAGCTCCTCGTGTTGCTTGGTTGTTGTAGATGTCTGATGATTGTATTCGTAGTGTTTGAAGATTCATATTTACTCCACCATTTTCATATGCTTTATTGTATTTTAGAATGGTGCTTGTGATGTTTAATGTTCCATTGTTATAGTTTACAGCTCCGTTTTTTGCACTATTGTATGAGAAGTATGATTTTGTTATGTTTATTGTTCCTGTGTTGTATATTACTCCTCCATTTGTTGCATTGTTGTTTGAAAATGATGAGTTTAGTATTTTTATGGTTCCGGTATTATATATTACTCCACCGTTTATTGCACTACTATTTAGAAATATTGAATCGTATATGTTTATTGTTCCTTGGTTGTTAATTACGGCTCCATTTGTGCTTTTTGCATATCTGATTTTAAAGTTGTATAATTCTAGTGTGTATCCTTTTTTTACTGTTATGAAGTTTGTCTGGTTTTGTGCATCAAATAGGTTGTTATTTGCATATATTTTAAGGGTTTTTGTTTTTGTATTTCCCCAGTTAATTGGTTTTGTGATGTTGTAGTTTCCGTGTGTTAAGTTTACTGATTCATAGTTTTTGGTTTGGTTTTCTTTTTTAATTGTGTTTATTTGTTGTGTTAGTTGTGTGTATCCTTTTATATTGGTTGTGGAGTTTTGTGTTTCTTTTTCTTTTTTTATGTTTTTTGTATTTGTTTTTATTATTTTTTGTTCTGTGGTTGTTTTCAGTGTTTTTGTTGTGTCTTTTAGTATTTGTGTTGTATTTTGTTGTATGTTATGTTGTGTGTCTGTTGTGTTTGTTGCATTTATACTTGTTAGTGTTAGTAGTGTTATTATTGTAATTAAAATAAGTATTATGAAATGTTTGGTTTTCATAAGTTAGTTTTGCACCTCAATTTAAGTTTTATTTTTTTTAAAATGAAAAAGTTAGAATATAAATATATATAGTTCTTATTTTATAAAACTTTCAATGTATTTTTTGAGGTTTTTTTTAAAGTTTTAATGATTATGTGTGGTGCTATTATAGGTATTTTTGTTCCTATTTTATGAACTATGCCTTGTTTTTGTTCACATAATATGAATTAATTTTCATATTTTATGACACATAATAGGAACTATCAAATATTTCATATACACATAATATGAACCATATAAAACACTTATATTGGAATATAATAGAAAATCATAGTATTTTAGCCAAAAACATCTTAAAAAACAAATAAAACCTAAAATAAAGCCATAAAATCCATTTTAACCCTAAAAACTAAAAACAATAAATAACAAAATAAAAACAAAACTAACAATAAATAAATAATAAAAACAAAAATAAACTAATATTAACTCTAAAAATAACAAAAAACAATAAAATAACTAAAATAAACTAAAAATAAATAATATTTTAATGATTTTAATATCAAAATCTTAAATCTATGTAAAATTTTATTTTTTTGTTTAAAAATAAATTATAAATAATTAAAAACAATATAATATAACATGTTAAAATATAAAAAAAATAATATAAATTATACAGATAAACTAAATTATTTATAAAAAGAATTTATGTGAATATTATTTAATATTTTTATATTAAGATACTAAATATATTATTAAATTAAAACTATGACATAATTCATACAAAAAAAAAGAATCATAGAAAAAAATAAAAAGGAAAATTGTGTAAATTACAAAAATTGAAAACTAGTACTTTTATCTTTTTTTTAAAACATTTTGTATGAAATATGCAAAATGAACTATATGAAAAATAAAAAGTTAATGTGGGAGATGTTTAATGGAAAATAAGTATGAGGACTCACAAGAGCCTGAAGAATTAGAAAAGGCACGTAAAGATTATAAATTACATCTCACAGTATTAGTTGCAATAGTAATTGCAGAATATATTGGAATATATACACTACAACTAAGTGGAATAACAATAGTTCTAATGCCACTGTTATATTCACTTGTTTTAGCCATAGCATTTTATGTAGCAAAGCCAATAAAATGGATTCAAAAAGAACAGTCAAAGGAATCTGAAACCATAATGATGCTCTTAATAGGTCCTCTTCTTGCAAAACTAGCAATTGCAAGTGGTCAGAATATAGCAATTATATTTAATGCAGGACCTGCAATACTACTTCAAGAAGTAGGAAATCTTGGAACAATATTCCTTGCATTACCTATAGCATTACTGTTAGGATTTAAACGTGAAAGTATAGGTATGACAAGTTCAATATGTCGTGAACCACAAATGGCTGTGGTAATAGATAAATTTGGAGTATCATCACCTGAGACAAAAGGATTTTTCACTGTATTTCTAATAGGAACAGTTCTTGGAACACCATTTATAAGCATACTTGTAAGTGTATTAGCATTTACAGTACCAATACATCAATTTGCATATGGTATGGCATGTGGAATAGGAAGTGCAAGTATGAATGCAGCAGCAGTAGCATCACTTATAACAATATTCCCTGGCTATGCAGCACAACTTGAAGCATTTAGTGGAATGGCAAATATGATATCAATGGTTACTGGAATGTATGTATATATCCTAGTTGCAATACCACTTACACAATGGTTATATAAGGTCTTAGAACCACCACTAAGCCGTGTAAGATCAGTATTTATAAATAAAAATAAGAATAAAAACATAGAAGGATAGATTAATTGTGTCAAAAATATTATCAATTAAAACAGTAGTAGAATGGATATTATTATTAATTATATTTTCATTTATGGGAGCTATAGCTAATGTTGTAGGATATAGTTATCCTTTCACAACATCATTTATAGGGATGTTAATTCTATGTTTAATTACACTTATTGGTCTTATAATTGAAAAGCTTATTCCATATAATATTCCAGCTATAATTTACATAAGTATTATTGGACTTTTAATATCAATACCATGGTCTCCAATAGCACAACCTGTAATATACTATACATCAAAAGTAGATCTTGTATCATTAACCACAATATTACTTGCATATGCAGGTATTTCAATGGGAAAAGATCTTAAAGACTTCAAAGACATTGGAATAAAAGGAATAATTGTAACATTTTGTGTAATAATAGGAACATTCCTAGGATCAGCACTAATAGCACAAGTTGTATTAATGTACACAGGAATAATCTAAAAAAATGAAAAAAAAAACTACTAACCTCCTCTTTTTATATACTTTACTTAAACTTCACTATCTAAAAATAAAATCTCAAAGAATATCTATTTTTTTTTAATAATTTAAAAATTAAGAAAAATATCCTATTTTTTTTATTAAAGTAAAAAACTTAATTTTTTCAAAAGACGATAATATAATTATGGAGACTAAAAGAAGTATGAGTCCAATTAAAATAAACCTATTTGACTATAAATTACACATAACAGTAATGATATGTGTTATTATTGCAGAACTTATAGGAACTTCTACAATTACCATAGGATCTATACATGTTGTTCTTTTACCACTACTTTATTCTATAAGTTTAGCTGTTTTATGTTATCTTATTAAGCCAATAAAATGGATTAGTAAAAATCAATCACACACAGCATCAGTTCTTATGATTATTTTAATAGGACCTTTAATTGCAAAACTTGCAATTTCAAGTGGACAAAATATAGAACTCATACTAAAAGCAGGACCACTACTAATACTTGAAGAACTAGGAGATCTGGGTGCTATTATATTTGGATTACCTGTAGCATTACTGCTAGGTTTTAAACGTGAGACTATTGGTATGACAAGCTCAATATGTCGTGAACCACAAATGGCAGTACTAATAAATAAATATGGCTTTGAATCAGTAGAACTAAAAGGTTTCATGGTAGTTTATCTTATTGGAACAGTCTTTGGAACAATAATTCTAAGTATTCTTACAACAGTAATAGCATCAGTTATTCCACTTCATCCACTCTCATATGCAATGGCATGTGGAATAGGAAGTGCAAGTATGAATGTTGCAGGAGTATCATCACTTGTCGCATTATATCCAGGTATGGCTGATAATTTATATGCATTTAGTGCAATAGCCAACCTTATTTCAATAGTACTAAGTATTTATGTATACATGCTAATATCACTCCCTTTAACTGAACGAATATATAACTTCCTAGAAAAAAGGAGAAAAAAAATAGAATTTCATAAAAAAAAGAGTATAAGTAAAAAAAAATAGATTAGGTGGGTAAGATAGAAGATTTCTCTTTTTTTTATATTATTTAAAAGAAAAAATTATCTAGTTTTGTGTATTTTTTTCTTTTTTCATATCTTCTATAAATCCATATAGTATTTTACGATCTTCTTGGTTTATTGATCTGGTTATAAATAGTGCTATTATATATACTACTGCTGCTATTGGTACTGTTATTATAAATGGCATATGTATCACATATATTGCTATTACCATTATTAGATTTGCTATTATTACTTGTGTTACTGGTTTTATCATACTTTTCATATGTAGTGAGTAGTCTGTTTTTGAGAGTGCATATAGTGTTAGTGATAATATTAATGCTTCTATACATACTGTTGCTATACTTGCTCCTATGTATGAGTAGAATTTAATTAGTATAACATTTAGTATTATACTTACAAATGCTCCTATTGCCACTATTTTTGTTACTGTAAATTGTCTATTTATTGCACCAAGTAGTGTTGTTGAAATATTACTTAAAAATAGGAATATTCCAGCCCATATAAGTATACTAAGTGCATTTGATCCTTGAGTATAACTTGCACCATATATAATGTAGATAATATCATGTGAAAATATTACACATCCAAGTACTATTGGCATTGCTATTATTAGCATGTATTTCATTAGTTTATGATATAAATCTGCAAGTTTTAGTTTATCTTTTGTAAATAATTCACTCATTACAGGGAAGATTGAATTTGATATGAGTGTTATCATAGCTGCAATTACAAGCAGTAATTTTTGTGATGCACTAAAGAGTCCTACTGCTACACTTCCTGACATAAATGTTAGTATGGTAAGTGCAATCCAGAAATATATTGATGTAAATACATATGATATTCCAAATGGAACACCTTTTGTTATTAATTCTTTTAAAAATGCACGTTCTAAGCATAAGCCAAGTTTTGGATAATGTTTTATTGCTATGTATACTGTGTATGTAAATGATAATATAATTGCAATAGGATATGCTAGTGATACTATAATCACATTTCCTCCATTAAATATTATTAGAAGAATTATTGCAAGAACAGATGCACTATATATTACATTACCAATGGTTTGATACTGCATTTTTTCATTACTTTGGAAAAGTGAATAGTTACATAGTGTAAGTGAGTTAAATATCATATAAACTCCGAAGATAATCATTACATCAATTCCCTCAGGTGTAAATGTATGACTAAGAAGTACAACTAGTGTATATGCTATAAATGTTACTAATGAAAATATTACACGCAAGAAAAATACTGTTCCAAAATATTTACTTGTAAGTGTTTTATCGCGTGATACTTCACGTATTGCAAATGTTGCAAGACCCATGTCTGTAAATATTTCAAATATTCCTACAAGTGATGTTGCTGATGATATTAATCCAAAGTTATATGTACCAAGATATCTTGCTGTAAAAAGTGTGAGTATGAAAGTCATTAGGTTATTAATTAGACTTGCAATTATTAGTAAGCTTGAATTTTTTATGATTCGACTTGCTACATTCATGTTAATCAGATTTTATTAGTAGTTTTTTTTTATTAACATTAATTTTAGTAAAATTTCAAAAAATGTTTAATAATATATATGTAATGTTAACTTTAATAATTGTTTTATTAATTTTTTTAAAACATATTCTAAAAAAAAAGAGTATTTGAAATAATAGCTTATGTAGCAATTAGTGACTAAGTAATAGTAATTAAAAAAAAATGTAATAATTATAACATCATCAATTGCTAGAAATTATATAGTTACAGTTATTTAGATGAAAAAAAAATGGTTTATATGTTAATTATGAATGTAACTTTTTTTTTCACTTGTTTAAAAAAAAATGAGTAATAAGAGAATTTATAATTTAAATTAATAATAAATTCTTTTTTCTAATTTTTATTCTATTTCAACAAATATATCATATGATAGATCTTTTTCAAGTTCTATTTGCTTATTTTCAATTAACACTTTAAGTGGCTGATTTAGAGGTGCAGTTTGAAGTAGTGTTATTTCAGTTTCAAGTGTTATTCCCATATCAAGTAGTTTTTTAATACGATCATTATTTCCACGGATAAATTTTATACGTCCTTTTTGGTTTGGTTGCATGTTTCCTAGTGATGTTAGTTTTTCTATTCTTTTTGGTATTTCATCAATACTATGTACTTTTGAGCATTCATAACATGATGGTATGTTTAAATCACATATTGGTATTATATTATGATCATCAGGGCATTGATTTGGATATTCAAGTAGTTGACATAGTTTTCGTTCTGCTTCATCAGATAGGGAATGTTCCATTGCACATGCTTGATCGTGTATGTCTTCCATGTCAAGTTTTAGTGTTTCATATAAAAACATTTCAATTAGTCTGTGTTTTCGTACTATTTCTTTTGCTATTTTATATCCCTTATCTGTTAATTCTACTCCTTTATACTGATAATATGTTACATAACCATCTTCTTCTAGTTTTTTTAGCATTTGTGTTACACTACTTGGTGCTATTTTAAGATCTTTTGATATTTCCGTAGTTTTTGCCATGTTATTTTTTAAGCTCTTTTTATATATGGTTTCTAAGTATTCTTCCACATTTTCACTTATTTGTTTTCCATGCATATTAGACATTTGTTTTCTCCCATTTTTTTGTATTATTTATAGTTTCATTTTTTTAGAGTTTTATATTATTTTTGTATTTATTCTTTATTTATATATTCTTCTTTAAGTTTATTTCGTAGTAGTTTCCACCCATTTACACGTGGTAGTTCTTCTGTTGTGAAGATTTTTCGTGGTATTTTATATCGTGCTAGTTTTTCTCGTGCATAATCTAGTAGTGCATCTTCATCTTTTTCATCTTCCCATACTACTGCTGCTACTGGTATTTCTCCTCTGTGTTCGTGAGGTAGGCTAAATACTGCTATTTCACTTACAAGGTCACTTTTTATTAATTCTTCTTCAACTTCTGTTGGATAAATTTTCCATCCTGACATGATTATCATATCTTTTTTACGATCTGTTATAAAAAGACGATTATCCTCATCTAAGTATCCTATATCTCCTGTTAGAAACCATCCATTTTCTGTGAATGTTTCTTGTGTTTGTTCTGGTCTCATCCAGTATCCTTGTGCTATTGATGGACCTCTAAGTGCTACTTCCCCATTTTCATTGTGTGGTAAGCTTACATTTGGATTTTGTGGATCTACTATTTTAACTTCACTAAAACATACAGGATGTCCTACACTTTCAAATCGATCTGCAAATGCATAATCTTCTGGTCTTATCATTGTTCCAGTTCCTACTACTATTGTTTCTGATGATCCATATGCATTTAGTACTGCTATTCCATATTTTTTATAGAATTTACGCCATAAGTCCTTATGTAGTGGTCCTCCTCCTGATATCATTGATTTTACTGAGTATAGTTTGTTTGCAACTTTTTTAGGATATGATAGTATTGAATGTATTACAGGTGGCATTCCTGTTGCATTTGTCACTTGATTATCATATATTATGTCTAGATATTCATCAAATGTGTAGTTGTTTTTTGTAATTGTAAGTGCACCTGCACGAAGTGATGATATTGCCCATGATATACCTACATGTGCCATTGGATATATGCAAAATAATACATTGCTATGATCCATTTTTAGTACGTCACATTCATTTTGTATTGCACTAAACCAGTTTCCCTGAGTTAACATTGCACCTTTTGGTTTTCCTGTTGTACCACTTGTATATTGAAGTTGACATAAATCATCCCATGTTGTATTTACAGCTTCAAATACTTCTGAGTTTTTATATTCATCCATTATAGGTATTATGAATTGTCTTATATCTATATCATGTAATGGTTTATCTGTAATTATAAGTTTAGCTTTTGAATCTTCAATATAGTATTTAATTTCATTTGTTGTATATATTCTATTTGTTGGTACTACTACTGCTCCTATACGCCATAATGCTAGTATGGAAAATAAGTATTCAGGTATATTTTCAAGATATATTAATACACGATCTCCTTTTTTTATATCATATTCTACTAATCGTCTTGAAATTTCTGATACTATCCCTAGTACTTCACTTGATGTATATTTTATACCTCTATCTACTGAATAATATACTGGTTTATTTAATCTACATGCATTTGCATCTAGAAATGTTGTTACATTAATCACAAATATACTACTTCCTTTTTTTTATTTATTTTTTTTTAATGGGTACTTAAAGAAATTTTTATTTTATTTTACTTTTTTCTAAAATAATCATTATAATTTAGTTATGCTTAAATTTCTAAGTAATTATAATTATAGTTTTATACAATTATTTATTATCTTTTTTTTTAGAATAATTGAAAATTTAAAAATACTTTATGAAAATAACTATCTCAAAAAAAAAAATAATTATAAAAAGAAGATTTAACTATGGAAATTAACTAAATTTAAAAAAATTAATTAAATTAAAAACGCAGAATAATGGGTAAAAACTAGAAAAAATTATAATATGATAATACAAATGAAAAAAATAGATAAATAATGTATTATTCTAAAATATCTAGCTAATTAGTCCATTAATTTAGTTAATTATATATTAAAATATAAAATAGATATAAAATGTATGGTGGAAAAAATGAAACAGAAAATATTTCTATTATTCGTATTATCCACTATATTCATATTATCAAGTACTGTAAGTGCAGCTGATAATACAAATATTACTGCATCAGCAGTATCAGATAATAGCATAAGTACAAATGATAATACAAATGTAGAAAACTTACAATATGAAACTCAAAATCTTGAAACAAAGAAAAAACAAAATAGTCAATATCAAGATAACATTATAACACAAACTAATTCTAATTCTCAAAATACAACACAAAATACTCAAGATCCTACTATTCTAGGTCACCTTGAAGATGATGAAGAAACAAATAGAACAATAAAATGGAGTGAAAATGGAAACAATTCATTCACAATTGACCATCTTGAAGATGATGAAGAAACAAACAGGACAATAAAATGGGGTAAAGAGACACAAATAACAGTAATAATACCTAATGAAACTTTTATAAACTCAACAGTCCCAATAAGTGGAGTTTTAAAAGACATTGAAGATAAAGCAATTGCATATAAAACAGTGAAAATAACAATTTCTGGAGAAGAATTTAAAGCAATTACAAATGAGAATGGAATATATAACATCATGTACACAACAACCATGGCTGGAGAACTACCAGTACATGTGGAATTTGAAGGTGATGAAGTATATAACTTATCAGAAACTGAAAGTAAATTAAATGTTATTAGAAAAATTAGCAACAATGAAAAACAAGATGTAATAATTATAATTAAACCTGTAAACATTGTTGTTGGTGAAAAAGTAACACTCCAAGCAATAGTTAAAAATGAAGAAAGAAACCTAGTAACAGGTGGAAATCTTGTATTTAAATTAAATGGAGTAACAATGAAAGATAACTTTGGTTTCACAGGTAATGGTGCAGCTTATAAAATAAATGTGGTAAATGGAATTGCACAAGTAACATTTATACCAACATCAGATATACGTGGAGCAAAAACCATTGAAGTAACCTACAGTGGTAATAAACTCTACAATAAATTAAAATCTGAAAAACAAAATGTAACTGTAGCAAAAAGAAATGCAACTTTAACATTATCATCAGAAGATATTGTTAATAATCATGAGATCATAACATTTACAGTAAAAGTAAATGATAAAACACTACAATCTCAAAATACAACAGCAATAAATGATGGATATGTACTCTTCTTTGTAAATGGAAGAACATTAAAAGATGCAGATCAAAAACCAATAAAAGTAGCTGTGGAAGATAATAAAGCATCATATTCATATCATGTTGATATAAAAGATGCAACAAACACACTACAAACTTATACAGTTACAGCAAGATATTATAATCAAAATTATAATGCTTATGCACTAGAAAATTCAAACTACTCAGGTAGTGGAATAGAATGCAAACCAAATCAATTTATTGTACTTATAGGTAATGATGAGTTTTAGAAGTATTATAAGAAAAGCTTTCTAAATTTTTATATAAACTCTTATAAGAGTGAAAAATATAATTCATATAGAAAGTTTAAATCTTGTATTTAGACTAAAAATTTAAAATTAGAAGAAAGGTAATTAAATATGAGAAAATTATTAAAAGAAAATAAATATCTATTTTTTTTAGATTTTGTTCTTTTTTAATTACTTTTTTTTAACTATGTATCATAATCTTCTTTAAAGAAGAACTTTTTTTTTAAAACAATAGTATTTTATTAAATTATAACTCTTTTTCATAGCTATACTCTTTTTTTTGTAATAGGATAATTTTAATGAAATAAAAAAAAATAGGCTTAATTTTATTGTTTTATATTAAAAATAAAATAGTTAAAAATTAGTTAAAAATTAGAAGAATTAGTATTTAATTTTATTTTTTTTTATGGAAAAATAAAATTCTTTTTTTTTAATATTTAAAATAAAAATAGGTATGAAAGAGGTTTAATTTTATCCTTTTTTACACCTATATTTTTTAGTTTTTAGTCTTTTCCTACAGGAACAAATAATTCTTTACCTGCTCCACATAGTGGACATGTCCATTCTTTTGGTAAGTCTTCAAAGAGAATTCCATCGTGCTCTTCTGGGTCATATATCCATCCACAAAGAGTACATTTATATTTTTGCACTTCCATGAAAGATACCTCCTACTTATTTGTTTTCTATTAATTAGTTGTAAAGTCTTTACTTATATACTTTTCAGTAAATTATAGGTCATTATACTATAAAATAATTCTAGAAAAATTATATGTTCATTATATAAAAAAAGTATTAAAAAAAAGGGGGGGGGTGAATAGTTATTTTTTCCCATGTTTTTTTTATAATGATCTGTAGTATCCTATTCCACGTGTTCCTACTACTATTCCTGATTTTTTATGGTCTGAATGTGTTGTGTATGTTGGGCTTGAATCTTCACCACTTAGTTTTGCTAGGTATTCTTCTCTTTCATCTTCATAGTTATCAAAGTATGATTTTTCTTCTGCTGATAGGTCACTTCTAGATGCTGATAATTCACTCATATATGTTCCATCTTTATAATATAATTTTGTTACATAATATGTTTCATTATCATATGATCCATAGTTTACTCGTATTGAATCATTAAATTTAAATGTTCTTTTGGTTAAATATGCAAGTGTTCTAATCATATCTTTTGTATATATACTGTAGTGTTTTCCTGTTAGTTCATCTGTAAATGTTAAATTTTTAAGTCCTCTGTCTCCTTCATATTGTGTTGCTGTTCCATCTTCATATGATAATGTTACATTTACTGGTTTTACTTCTGCTTGATCAATAAACTCAGCACTTATACATGAGCTAAACATTAGTAGTGTCATTATTGATAAAAACAATAAGGAGATCTTTTTTTTATTAATCATTTTTAAAACTCCTAAGTCATTAATAATTTTTTTTAAATGGATATTATTTTTAAGGTGTGTTAAATGTAGTATTTAAAACTTTAGATAAGATGTATCTTTAATTTAATGTCTATTTACATTTATTTTATATGTTAAACTTATTTTTTTCATGTTTTATTTTATAAATACTTATATTTGATATAAAAAATATAATATACAATATATAGAAGTGAAATTAAAATAATTGGAAAAAAATAAAAACTTTAAGGTGGTGAATTAAAAAAATGGTATTAGTTGAAGGTAAAATTGGAGATAAAACTTATCGTGAACCTTTTTCTAAGGGTATTTTATCAAAGTCTCTCATACGTTCTGAGATTGATCCTGCAAAATCTTATGAAATAGCAGTTGAAATTGAAAAATATTATGTTGATAATAATATTGAAGTTGTTAAAATAGAGGATCTTATTGAACATGTTACAGATAGACTTAATGAAGAGGATCCAAAACTAGCTAAAAAATATTATAAGTGGAAAGAAATTAGACGATCAGAGGATCCTCTTATTATTCTAATAGGAGGTGCTTCTGGTATTGGTACATCAAGTATTTCATTTGAACTTGCAAATAAGCTTGGTATTAAAAATATGTTAAGTACAGATATGATTCGTGAGGTTATGCGTAAGATTGTTTCTAAAGAATTATGTCCAACATTATTTGAATCAAGCTATACTGCAGCTGAGTCACTTAGTACTCCTGCACCACCAGAGTTTGATAAGACGCTCTTAGGATTTAAGGATCATGTAAATACTGTGAGTGTAGGATTAACTGGAGTTATTGAACGTGCAATTAAAGAGGGAATAAGTATTGTTATTGAAGGAGTACATATAGTTCCAGGTTTTATTGATGAGGAATTACTTAAACGTAATAATGTTCATATGTTTGTATTATCATTATCTGATGAAGAAATACATAAAAGTAGATTTTATTCACGTTGTCGACAACTTTGGGCTAGACGTCCTCTTAAACGTTACTTAAAGCACTTTAATGATATTCGTAAAACTCATGATTATATTATTGGTGAAGCTAAAAATCATGATGTATGTGTAATTGAAAATATTGATGTTAATGCAACAATAGATACAATGATTGAAACAATTATTGAAAAACAAACAAACACACAAAAACAAGAAGCATTACAAACACTATAAAAAGAATATAGATATTAACATAAGAAGTTTTATCTTATATTTTTTTTTCTTCTTTTTTTTAGGAATATCCTTTTTTTTAAAACTCTTTTTTCCTTTTTTTGATTAAAAGTATTATTTTTTTAAAATAAGAAATTATTCTTTTTTTATATAGAAAAAAATTATGGGAGGAGAGGTTGAATTATTATTTTTTATATTTTTTTTCTTTTTTTTAGTAGTATAAGTCTGATAACCAGTCTACACTTAGGTATCTTTCACCTGTATCTGGTAGTATTACAACTATTGTTTTATCTTTATTTTCAGGTCTTTTAGCTACTTCTAATGCTGCATATACTGCTGCTCCTGATGATATTCCTGCAAGTATTCCTTCTTTTTGTGCTAGTTGTATTGTTGTTTTTCCTGCATCTTCATCTTCTACATCTATTGTTTCATCTATTAAATCAAGATCTAGAGTGTCTGGTATGAATCCTGGACTTATTCCTTGTATTTTATGTGGTCCTGATTCTCCTTTTGTGATAAATGGTGATCCTGCTGCTTCTACTGCTATTACTTTGAAGTCTGGTTTTACTTCTTTGATTCTTTCTGCTATTCCTGTTGCTGTTCCTCCTGTTCCTACTGATGATATTAGTATGTCTACATTTCCATCTGTGTCTTTTAGTATTTCTTCTGCTGTTAGTATTTTATGTATTTCTGGGTTTGCTGGGTTTGAGAATTGTTGTAGTATGAGTGAGTTTTCTATTTCTTCATTTAGTTGTTCTGCTTTTTTTATTGCTCCTGGTATTCCTTCTGATGCTGGTGTTAATACTAGATCTGCTCCAAATATTTTTATTAGTTTTCGTCTTTCTTCTGAGAATGATTCTGGTAGTACTATTTTTAGTTTGTATCCTTTTGCTGCTGCTGCATATGCTAGTGCTATTCCTGTGTTTCCACTTGTTGGTTCGATTAATGTTGTGTCTTTATCTATTTTTCCTTCTTTTTCTGCTTTTTCAATCATTTCAACTGCTACTCGATCTTTTATGCTACTTGCTGGGTTGAATGATTCTACTTTTACTAGTATTTCTGCATCTACATCTTCAGCTATTTTATTTAGTCTGACAAGTGGTGTATTTCCTATTGCTTCTGTTATATCATTTGCTATTGGTTTTTTTAGTATTTCTATATTTTCTATTGCCATTTCTATCTTTTCCTATATTTTTTTTTATTTTTCTAAGTAAAGTTTTGTTTATTTTTATTATTGTATTATTTGTATCATTTAATAAATATATAATTTAACAATGTTATATTTTTTTGTTTTTTTAAAAAAAATAATAAAAACATATACTCAGAAATATAAAACTAGAACTCATCCTAAAAAAATCACCCAAAAAATAAAGGAAAAATAAGAATATCAGAAAAAATGAATGTGGTATAAAAAAAATAAAGGTGTGAATTAAAATGTGGAATAGAATCGACAACTTACTAGAATTTCTATCAAAAAAAGGTGACCAACAAGCAATAAACATACTTACATCACAACTAAAACAAAAATATAAAAGTAAAATAGAAGAAGGACTTAAATTTACAACAATATGTGAAGATGAAGTACTTGATGTAATAGCAATATACTCAGATGATGGTTTAATATTTGAACATCTCTTCATAGATACAAAAAACAAAAATCTAAGTGACAAATACAACCTATCATCACTAACAGATGAAATGAACTTCAGAGGAGTAGATATAATAAAAACAAGACGAAAAATAACAATACCTGATGTAGAAGCCAAGGAATATGGAATGCCTAATGTAGAGGTACATTTATATATGCAAGCAAAAATACATGAAGATGAAAAAAAGACAATACCACAAAAACCAGTATATCTAATAGCAACCCAAGATGATAAACAAAACAACACAATATATCTGATAGGATATCAAAAAGATAAAATAAAAAACATAACACACATGCTAAATTTAAAAAATAATCATACAAATAAACAAATATCAAATACATTCATAAAAAATATACAAAACCTTGATAAAACACCTGAAAATATGGATTATTCACTACACTATAAAGATATGAAAATGAAATACAGAATACTAAAACGATGGGATGACCTATATGACATGCTACAAGATGGTTATGAAAATATCTATAAAATCATTAAAAACTACGAAAATACCTATAAAACACGTGATACACCATTAAATATAGATATAATAGATGATAACATCATAAAAATGTACTTGTGGGGTAATGTAGAATTTAGGAAAAATAAAAATATGAAATATGAAATTAAAAAAATAAAAATACAAAAAAAGTGAGATTAACTTAACATATCCTATAAAAAAAAGGATTAAAAAAAAGGAGGGGAGATTAAAAGTATATTTTTTTTTATTCTATATTCTATTGATATTTAAAACTACAATTTCTGAGTGTGTACCTAGTCTTATTGGTGCTGCAAAGGTTCCCACTCCTTCACTTACAGATAGGTATGAATTATAATCTCCTTTATCATCATCTTTTATATGATTTCGGAATAATCCTCTGTTGTATTTAAATATTTTCTCTGAAATGAAATTCATTGGATAAAACTGTCCACCATGTGTATGTCCTGATAGTTCAACATCTATTTTTTGTTTTGAAAGTTCATCCCATAACTCAGGAACATGATATATTAAAATATTATTTAGATAATCTGATATTGGTATTTTATATTCATTATTATTTACATCAAATGAAAATGATAATCCTATTATGTTTAATCCCATATCATCATATATCATGTTTTCATCATCTAGTATTATTACATTTGCATTTTCTAGTGCTTTTTTTACATTTTCTATTCCCTGGTAGTAATCATGATTTCCTGGTGTAAATATTACAGGCATTTCGGCTTTTTTTAGTTCATCATAGCTATCTGGTAGTACTGGTGCTGATCCATCTGATATATCTCCTGATATTATGGTTAATGTTTTTATGTTTTCTTTTTGTTTTTGTTGTGCTATTTTATTTATATTTTCTACTACTTGTTTTATTGTTGTATCTGTTCTTGAAGATCCTATATGTAGGTCAGATATATGTATTATACATACATCTTCTGGTTGTTTATCTGATCTATTTTTTAAGTATAAATCATATGATCGTATGTAGTTTCTATGTGCATTAGCATATCCTATGATTGCACATATTGGTACAATTAATAGTAGTACTGGTAGTTTAATTGAATTTGGTATTGGTGTTATATGATCTGTTATAAATAGTGCTATGTTTAAAAACAGGTACATAAATGACATCCATAGCCATATTCCACTTATTTCTACAAGTAATCGTGTTATTTTATGTGATTTTTTTCTTTCAATTTGCATTGGTATAAGATGTAATAATGCAAGTAGTATAGATACAGCTATGAGAATATAGTCTGATATCTGATAGTTTAGAAGGGTGTATATTCCTCCTATAATAAAATAGTTGTATGGTATTAGTATTAATGTTAAAACAGGTCCATGTAGAATTTCTCGTCTTTTTGTGAATTCTATTTTATCATTCCACCACTTGTTTTTATTTTATTTGATTCAATTTTTTCATCATTATAATATTTAGTTTAAAAATAATTATATACTTTTATTTTTTTTTTATGAATGAAAAAAAGGGGGTGGATGTTATAATAAAAAGTAAACTGGGCTATGATTAATTTTTAAAAAAATGAGTTTTAAAAAAAGAATGGGTGGTTAAAAGTTAAAATTTAGATTATATATGCAAGTACTACTTCTACTATTGTTATGAAGATTAGTATTAGTATTACAATTGGGATGAAGTGTTTAAATAAATCATGATTTGTTACATTTTTTCGTATGATTGAATGATATTTAGGGTTAACATCACGTGCATATACTCCTGCTATTATGAAGGATATTATTAGTATCCATATTAGGAGGTTTATTATTACTCCAATTACATTCATGTTTGTTTTAAATATTGATGAGAGTATTATTGTTGTAGTTGGTTCTAGATACAGGCTATTTTGTGCTATTGTATTAATTACTGATGATATGCTTGATAGGAAGTATGTATTTAGTATTGTTACATATATTAATACTATTATTGCTATTGCTATTGATGCCCATAGGTATGCACTTGTTTTGTAGAACATGTATTGTTTTTTAAATTTTAGTTTTGTTGTTGATTCTGTGTATTTATGGTTTTCTTCGTATGTTATAATTAGGTTGTAGTCTTTTTTTGTTATTGATGATGTTACTTCTGCAATTCCATCTTCTACTTTAGATTTTCCAATTAATCGTCCTTTTTTTGTTGTGATTACTACTTTTCCTTTTTTTACTGGTTTGTTTGTGCCTTTTTCGGTTACTTTTACTTGGACTGTGTATCTTTTTGTGTTAGATTCAACAATATTTGCCTCTAGTTGTGTTTTTATTCTATCTGTCATAAAAAGAAACCTCAAAATATTTATTTTTTTTATTATTATTTTTTATCTTCTTTTTTATAATTTCTTAGTAAAAAAAGAAAAAATTTTATTTATAATCTTAAATTATATTTATCTTTCTTTTTTTTTAGTATATATAATTTCATAATTTTCGGGATTTCTGATTATGAAAATTGTTATTTTTAAAATTTTATTTTAGAAATTATGTAAAAATTATCTTTTTTAATGTAAAATATGGAAAAATTTATTAAATAAATGTTAATTTTTTAACAAAAGGATTTATATTAAATAAAATATATAATTATTAATAATGATAATTACTTTTTTCTATAAAAACTAGAAAAAATCAAACATAAAAAAAATAAAGGAAAAAAATATGAAACAAAACGATACTGAAAAAATAAAACAAACAAGTCAAATAATAGAAAAATTAAGAAAAACTAACCCACTAATAGACTGTATAACAAATTATGTAACAGTAAATGACTGTGCAAATGCAGTACTAGCACTAGGTGCATCACCTGCAATGTCAACAGAAGAACTAGAAGCAATAGAATTTACACAAATATCTAATGCAGTAGTTATAAATATGGGATCACCCTTACAAATAAATCTAACAACAATGCAAATGGTAGCAGTAGAAGCTAAAAAAACAAACACACCACTAATACTAGATCCTGTAGCAGTAGGTGTAACATCACTAAGAAATCAAACAACACAGAATCTTATAAAACTAGCAACACCTAATATAATACGAGGAAACATGTCTGAAATAAAAGCAATAGGACAACTATTTAACATAACACAAACAGACTCTAAAGCTAAAGGTGTAGATGTAGCAGAAGATGATATAATAAGTGATGAAAATGTTGAAGAAAACGCATATCTAGTTGCAAAAATAGCAAAAGAATTAGAAACAACAATAGCAGTATCAGGAGTAATGGACATCATCACAAATGGGGATGAAATATACTTAGTAGATAATGGAAATGAAGTAATGTCACAAATAACAGGAACAGGATGTATGCTAACATGTATTATGGGAGCATATTCAGCTGTAGTAAATCCACTAGATGCAGCAATAATAGCAACACTATCAATGACAATAGCAGGAGATCAAGCTCGCGATAAAATGATACAAAAAGATGAAGGATCAGCCTCATTTAGAACATACCTGATAGATGAACTATATAAAATGAATGCAGAAACAATAATAGAAAATGCAAAACTATACAAAATAAAATAAAAACACTACTTATGGGGGAGGAAATATTAATATGATAACAGCAGACTTTGCAATACTACCAGTTGGAATAGATGATACAGAACTTAAAGAATATGTAAGACGTGCTGTACAAGTTGTTAAAGATTCAGGATTAACATATCAACTAACAGCAATGGGAACACTAATTGAAGCTCAAAACTATGAAGAACTATATAAAACAATCGCAAAAGCACAACAAGCAGTATTTAAAGATGATATAAAACGAGTATATACAGTAATAAAAATAGATGATAGACGAGATCATGATGATCACACACTTAATGGAAAAGTTCAAAGAGTAGATGAAATACTAAAATAAACAATTTCTAATACACTTAAACTACTTTTTTTATTTTTTTTTAACTACTATAACATCAACACTAATTTTTTTTTATGAGAAACTTTAAAATTAATCATTTACTATAAATAATCATTTAACCTAATAAAAAATAAAAGTAAAACCCCTTTTTTTTATAAAGATAGGTGGTATGTAAAAATATGAAACTTAAAAAGAAACTTGAAATTATAGAAATTGATGATATACTCACAGTTAATAATTCATATCTATCTGATAATCTTAATCATTACATGAAAAGTATGTTATTTAATCTAAGAATAATCTTCAGACACAATATAGATGATAATCTTGAAGATCTAATAAAATTCTACTATAAAATTGAAGATATACTAACTAAAAATATAAAACTTGAAAATGAAGATATTAAAAAACTAATAACACAAACTACAAAAATAACACTAAATACAACAAATGTACATGGTATAAGTATTATCTATGAAAATACAGCAAAACTAATAGATGCATTATATAATGAACTTAAAACTCATACACATCCAGTTGCATTTAATGAATTAATTAACATTTTAAATAATACAACTGATGAAAATACAAAGATAAGTATAATAAAGCTACTTGAATCTAATTTTACATTAGAATACCAGCAGTATCTTGCTCGAATAAATCTTTAATCCTCATCTTCTTATTTTTTTTAAAATTTTTTAATGTGGCAAAAATATTTTATATCTATTTTTTAAAAGTAATGTATAATAATAAAATTTTTATGTGAAAGATTATAATGAAAAATAGTAAAAAAATATGCATACTATTTTTAATGACATTACTTTCAATATTTATCACAATGTCTGCTGTTTGTGCAACAGATATTAATGATACATCAAATATAAACTATGATACAACAAAAATATCAGAAATAACAACACATGATACATCTGATACTACTTTAAAACCAGAAAGTAATGAAAAAAAGATAGTGTCAAAAAAACCAACAAAAAATGAAAACAAAATCAACAAGAAAGAAGAATCAACCACACAAATAGAAACACCATCAGAGACTAACACAACAAAACCAGAAGAAGATATCAATACAAATAAAACATATAATCCAGTTAACTATGATGAACTATATTATGCAATAGAAGATATCAAGAAAAATCCACAAAAAACAAATACAATCAACCTAAAACCAGGAAACTACAACATAACAAAAACAATCAACCTAACTAACATAAACAGCACACTAACAATTAATGCAAATAACATTCTATTTGATGCAAATAAGACACAATTCATAACAATTGATAAAAATAACACACTACAACTAAATGACTTTAAAATTCGTTATGCAAATTCAACCAGAGGATCTGTAATATACAACAGAGGAAATCTTGAAATTAAAAACTCAATATTTCTAAATAACACAGCACAAAATGGAGCTGTAATATATAATGATCATGGAAATATAGTTATAGAAAACTCCTCATTTTCAAACAATATTGCAACAAATGGTGGATGTATATACAACAACAATGGAAAAATAACTATAAACAATTCATATTTTTCATTTAACAAAGCCCAACGTGGAGCAATAACATATAACATGGGTCAAAGCATCATAGAAAACACCACATTTAAAAACAACCATGCAACAATAAATGGTGGATGTAACTATAATGATAAAAACACAACAACAATAACAAAATCTAGATTCTACTTTAATAAAGCAGGAAACTATGGAGGATGTAACTACAACAACAACTATGCAACAATAACAATAACTGAAACAAACCACACACAAAACCAAGCTAAAAATGGTGGAGTAAATGCAAACTATGGAAATATCACAATAGAATTATGTGATCTTAATGATAACAATGCAACCAGAGGTGGTGTAAATTACAACTTCCGTGAACTTAAAATTATTAAATCCACATTTAAAAACAACAAAGTAACAACAAATGGTGGAGTAAACTACAATGATAAAGCAACACTCATCATAGTTGATTCAACACTACAATTAAATGAAGCACAAAATAATGGTGGATGTAACTACAACAACAAAGGACAAATACAGATAAACCAGACAAAAATGGACTTTAATAATGCAACACGTGGAGGATGTAACTACAACGATGGAAACATGACACTCTATGAAAACACAATAACACAAAACACAGCAACAAAAAATGGTGGATGTAACTATAATGAAAATGGACAAACACTAACAATAATAGCAACAACATTTGAATATAACCAAGCAAACTATGGAGCAATAAACTATAACAATCCTAACTCTATAGTTATGATAACAGATTCTTTTACAGAACACAACCAAGCACGAAATGATGGAGCTATAAATTATAATACAAAAAATACAAAAGTTACAATCATAAACATAGATGCACAATATAACCAAGCAAACAATGGAGCAATAAACTACAACCAACCTGGTAGTAACATAACAATAATAAATTCAAATTTAAAATATAACACAGCAAAAAATGGAACAATCAACTACAATAATGGAGACTTATACATAAACAACTCCATAATAACAGAAAATAGGGCAATAGAAAATGGAGCAGTAAATTACAATAACAAAAATATAAAAATAGAAAATTCAATAATCATAGAAAATACAGCAATAAACAATGCAGGATTTAACTATAATAATAAAAGAGCAAATCTTACAATAAATACAACCTCAATGATGAAAAACTTTGCAAAACGTGGAGGATGTAACTACAACCATGGAAATATGATAATAACACAATCAGAATTTACAGAAAACATAGCACAATATAATGGTGGATGTAACTACAATGACCAGGCAAATCTAACAATAACCTATGTAAATTCAACCAAAAACATAGCAGATAGAGCTGCAGACACATACAATAATAAAGGAAATCTAACAATAAACTACTCAAACTTAGTTAATAACAATGCATTATATGATGCTGATACCATAATCAACTATGGAACACTAAAATTTAATAACAATAACATAACCCAGGAAAACTACAATAACAACATTCAACTATACACAACCCAGAAAATACAACAAAACAACAACAATACATATTACCTAGATAACAAACATGAAATACAAAATCAAACTACAACAATAATATTCTCACCAATAAAAGATTTAACACTATCATCTAAAGCAAAGATAACATTTAAAATAGGCTCACAAACAATAACAACAACCAAGAAAACAAACAACTTTGTAAGTATAAATCATAAATTCACAAAACTTGGAAATACAAACATAAAAATAACATACCCAAATGACAAAAACGACATACTAATACTTTATAGTGTAGTAAAACCTGAAAATAGAAACTATAGTGTATCAACATACACACAATTATATGATACAATAGAAACAATAAAACAAAGCACAAAAAACATTAACGCAACAATAACAATAACCAATGATATGCAAATAACCAAGCCAATCATATGGGGAGATACAGATTCATACACATTAACACTTAAAGGAAATGGACACACATTAACAGGTAATAATACAAAATTCATAATAATACAAGATAAAAACACACTTAATCTTGAAAATCTAACAATCCAAAACTTCACAACAGGATATAACTATGACTTCAAATCCCTAGGTGGAGGAGCAATAAACAATGAAGGAACACTTAATATAAAACATGTAAACTTCATACAAAACAAAGACATCTATGCAGGAGCAATATACAACATAGGAACAACTACAATAACACACTCAAACTTCAAATCCAACAATGCACTCTATGGAGGATCAATAGCAAATGAAGGAGTACTCATATTAAATGATACAAACTTCACAGGTAACTATGCAGAAGCTGATGGAGGATGCCTTTATAATGAAGGATACCTAAAAATAACAAATTCAACATGCAAAAACAACACAGCAATAGAAAAAGGAGGAGTAACAATCAACCTCCCATATGCAACAGTAGAAATCATAAACACAACCTTCACACAAAACACTGCAATAAATGGTGGATGTAACTACTATGCAGCAACAAAAACCACAATCATAAATACAACATACACAAATAACACAGCACGAAACGGAGCAGTAGAATACATAGAAAATCTAAGTGTAATAAAAGTACAAAACTCTTTATATCAATATAATCAAGTAGTAGAAAATCTAACACCAACAATAAAACAAGACCTTAAAACAGATGAAGATAACCCATTTGAAGAAGATGACCCACAAAACCCATATGAATATGACATATATGGAGATGGTGGATATGCAGGAGCAATCTATATAGGAGATCTTGGAAACATAACAATAACAAATTCAACATTTAATAATAACAATGCACTCTATGGAGGAGCAATCTATAACACACAATATCTAAGTGTTAAAAATTCAGAATTTAACTATAACTTTGCCCAAATAGAAGGTGGAGCAATCTATCTTGAAGGACAATCTAAAGACAATATGACAATAAAACTACCAGACTACAATATAATAGAAAATAACACATTTACAAACAATGAAGTATATTCAAATGGTGGAGCAATATATGATGAATATGCTAGAGGAAAAATAACTAACAATACATTCACATACAACAAACCTGATACAATATACACACAATTTGATAATACATATCTCATAGTTGAAAATAACACAATAGAAGAATATGAAATTATTTGGGGAGGTAGTTCAAGTAGACCTATGGATTGATAAAAAAAATACTAACCACCCTCATTTTAACCTCTTTTTTTAATTTTTTTTTTACTTTTAGAATTAGTGAATATTTTTTTTTAGTAAAAAAATGAAGGTGGTGAGGAGAAGAATATTTTTTTTTAGTATACTCCTTTTTGTTTTTTAATGCGTGCATAGCTTATTTTTGCTGCTTTTGGTGCTACTTGTTGTAGGTATGTTAGGAGTTTATCTTTATCTTCAAAGTCTTTGAATATTTCATCTTCCCATTTTTGTTTTAATACATCTATTTCATTTAGTATTTCTTTTCCTTTTTCTGTGAATTCTACTTCATATGGTAGTAAGTCTACTTCAAAGTCAGCTTTGATAAGTCCTTTATTTTCTAGTTTTTTGATTTTATTTATGAATATTTTCTGGTGTAATTCAAAGTGTTCTGGTGTTGCTTCATCGTTGTTCATAAGTTCTTTGTATTTTTTCATTCTAATTGCTTTATGGTGTGGTTTTTGTTCTTTTTTTATTTTTTCAAGTAATTTAAGTTGTCCTTTGTGTAGGTGTATGTTGAGATGATCTAATATGTAATCTTCTCGTGAATTTGATAATATACTACTAAGATCTCCTATACTTTTGTAATTTGCTATTATTTTATCATGTTTATGTGCCATTTTTTTCATTGCTCCTAATTTATTTGATTTCTTTAAAGATTTCTAATAATTTCCTAATATTTTTTTTATAATGTGTTATTATGTGGGAAATAATAAAAGAAAATCTTTATTAAACATATCTTTTTTTATTCATACTATTTAAAAGCTATTATAAAAAAAATTGTTATTTTAAAATAATTTGGATATTATGAAATAGGTTAAAAGTCAGTAAAATAGTCATAAAAGTAGTCTAAAAAAAGACTTATTTAAAAAACAATACAGATAAGTTTAAATTTTAAAATAAATAAATTATACAAATAACAATAAAAAAATAAACATTACATAAAGGAGTTTAGATGAAAAATGAAATTTAAAAAAATTTTACTTGTTTCATTATTTGCAGCAATACTTCTTACATCAACTGTAAGTGCAGGATTATTTGATATGGGAAGCGATTCAAATAATGAAAGAATAAATGTAACAGACTTAAATATAAAATCTCAAGGATATTCTATGTACGAGGTAACTTGTAATCTTGTACCTAAAGAAAACTTCACATATCTAGAAATGCAAGTAAACTTCTATGATAGTGATAATGCAGTAATAGGAAAAGACTCAATGGTATGGAACATAAACAACCCAGTAGAAGGTGAAACAATCAAAGTATCAGGAACAGCAATGACAGATAGTTCTAGTACAACACCAGCAAGAGCAGAAGTATACTTCTATGATGAACCACTAGCTGACACACCAGAAGATGCACTATACCATGAAACAGTAAACATGACAAACTAAAAGTGTTTACAAATACCCCCCCTTCTTTTAATCACCTCCCCCTCTTTTTGATAATATAATCTAATTTTAAAGTATTTATGAAATAATAATTAAAAAAAAGGAGTTAGTTTTATTTTTTAGATAAATACTAGGATCACTTTATAAAAAAATAGTTAGGAGTGGAGGTTAGTATTATAAGAAAAACTAATTTTATCATCATAATATTTTTTTTATCTATCATTTCTATCCATGTATCCATCATTTACTATGGTTTTCAGATTTCCTGTGTATGTGTTTGATAATAGATATGCAGTTCTATCATTATAGATTAAATCATAATAATAGTAATTACTTCTGCTTACTTGGAATAAATTATTGTTAAGTTCTATGTATCCTAGATTAAGGATATCATAATAGAAGTTATAATTTTTATTAGATAATGTTTTAAATGTAGATGATGTTATATATGCTATACATTCATCTTGATTATATATATCTGCTGTTAGTCCATCATTACCTGTGAAGGTTGAACTTGTTATATTTAATTTTTTACCATTATTATATATTGCTCCTGCATGCATTGTTGCTTCATTTGTTGTAAATGTTGTTCCTGTAATAGTTATTAGTCCTTGATCATAGTTAAGTATAGCTCCACCATAGTTTGCTTTATTGTTTTTAAATGCTGAGTTTTTAATATTTAATATTCCTTTATTACTTATTGCTCCACCATTATTTTCAGAGCCTGCATAGTTGACACAGTTACAGTTTTGTATATTTACATTTTCAAGATTAAGTGTATGACCTGATTTTACACTTATGAATTTATACTTGTTTTGACCATTGATAACATGATTATTACCTTTTATTGTAACTTTTTTGACATTATATGAATCACCCCAAATTACCATTGTGGTTATTTTAAGATCTTTATAAATGTTAATTACACATTCTTTATTTGAGGATGATGATTTAATACTTCTAAAAGCATTTAACAGGTCACTATAAGAATATACATTATAACTTTGTGATGATGATATTGGTGTTGAGCTAGGTCCTGATAATACTACTTCTTGATTTATGTATATGTCATATAAATCTCCTCGATAGTAGATATTAAATGATTTTAATCCTGTTGTTGTAAATTTATATGTTGTTTGTGCTGTACCTTTTGAGTTTTTTGTTAGTTCTCCAATATGATCAGATCCAATGTAAATATTAATATCTGATGTATAAGTATCTATTACTGGTGATTTGAATGTTGTTGTAACTCCTTTTGTTATTTTTGTATTATTTGTTAGATTTATTATGTTATGTTCTTTTTCTATTGAATTTTTTGAAAGTATTAGTATACTATTTTTGTAATTTGTTTGTATAAATTTATTATATGATAAACTACCTGTTCCATAGTTTACAATAATATCAGCATCTATGTCTGCTTTTTCATTTTTTGACGTTAAATAGTATGCATAGAATATTCCATTTTTGTTATTATATGTATTTGCTGCACGATATGCTGAATTATCTGTTGAGTTAACATTATTTAGTGATAATGTTCCTTTATCATTATAATTTACCCCACCATTTGCTGATGCATAGTTATTTGTTAAACTTGAATAATCTAGTGTTGTAATTCCAGTATTATAATTTACACCACCACGTGTTGCTTTGTTATTAATGTGTTTTGTGTAATAGGTATTGATTCTTCCAACATTGTTATAATTTACTCCACCATTTGCTGATGCTATGTTTTCACGGTTTGTACAATCTGATATGGTTATCTTTCCTTTATCATTATAGTTTACTGCACCATTTGTTGATACTTGATTATTTTTAAATGTTGTTTTTTTAATTTCTAGTATTTTAAAATTATAATTTACTCCTCCACGTGTAGCATAGTTATTATTCATATCACATGATTGTATCATCATACTTCCATAGTTTGCATTTACTCCACCATTACCTGCCTGATTATTTGTAGCTTGAGATGAGGTAATGTTTAAGTTTGCCATGTATTTATTGTTGTAATTTACACCACCATAGTTGTAAGCTTCATTATTTAGGAATTTTGAATTAGAAATGAGAAGATTTCCACCATCATTATAGTTTACTCCACCATTAACTGATGCATAATTATTTTTTGAAGTGGTGTTTCTAAGTGTGTAACTTCCTGTACTATAACTTACTCCTCCACGCATAGCACGATTAAATGAATAATAAGTATCCTCAGCATACACATTTCCTCTATTGTTATAAATACATGCTCCATTGGTTGCATAATTATTAGAAAATGATGATTCATAAATATTTAGGGTTCCACCATCATTGTAGATTACTCCACCATTTGTTGCTGTTGAATTTAGAAATATTGAATTATATATACTAACTGTACCTTTATTGTATATTACAGATCCTCTTTGTGCATTTGTACATCTTATTTTAAAGCCAATTAATTCTAGAGAATATCCTTTTTCAACTGTGATGAAATTTTGGTAGTTATTTCCATCTAGGAGATGATTATTACCATAAATTTTAAGAATTCTTGTAGTAGAATTTCCCCAGTATATTGGCTGTGTTATGTTATAATTTCCACTTTCTAGGTACATATATACATCATTACGATAGAATGTACCAGTTTTTGCTTTTTGTACTTTATTGTATAAGTCCTGATATCCATATGTGTATTGTGAGTAAGTTTTAGCTGTTTTATTTGTTGTATTTTTATTATTTTGTATTGTTTTTGTAGTTTTGTTTTGAGTTTTTTCTATTATTTTTTCATTATTATTTTGTATTTTTTCTATTTTCTTCTCATTACTTTGTGTGTTTGTTTTAACATCTGCTATATCTGCTGTATTAGTTGTTGTATCTTTGGTAAGTGTAGTTGTTGTATCTGTGTCATTTACAGCATTTATACTTGTTAGTGTTAAAATTAGTATTATTATTGTAATGAGGAAGAATATCTGTTTATTGTGTTTCATTGTCTTTTATTCTCTCATATAAATAAATTAAATATAATTATATTATTTAATTCTTGTTTAATATAAATATTTTTAAAAAATAAGATGTTTAACTTTTAAAATAAGAAAAATAAGGGGAGATTAGTCTTTATTTTGACGTACTCTTATTTATGATAGTAATTTACCATAGTTTAGAATGTTTGTTGTGTTAAGTGTAGATTTTTCATTTTGTGATTTTAGATTTTCTATTTTTAGAATACAATTTATGTTGTTATATGTATTTGCTGCACGTTGTGCTGTATTTCCTGTTGCATTAGTATTTTTCATTGTAAGTGTTCCTTTATCATTAAAGTTACATCCACCATTCATTGTTGCTGTGTTTTGGGTAAATGTTGATTTGTCTATTGTCATTGTTCCATAGTTGTAATTTACTCCACCACGTGTTGCTGTGTTTTTGTTGTTTTTACATAGTGTTATTGTCATTTTTCCATTATTGTTGTAATTTACTCCACCATTACCACTTGCTGTGTTTGATTCGAATGTTGAGTCATTTATTGTTACTGTTCCTTTATCGTTGTATGTTACTGCTGCGTTTGTTGTTACTTTGTTGTTTTTAAATGTTGATTTTATGATTTGTAGGTCACGGAAGTTGTAGTTTACTCCACCTCTGGATGCATTGTTGTTATTTAGGTTGGATGATCTTATGATCATTGTTCCATAGTTTGCATTTACTCCACCGTTTGTTGCTTTATTTTGTGTAAATTGTGATGAGGTTATGTTCATGTTTAGTTGGTTGTTGTTATAGTTACATCCTCCATAGTCTGATGCACTATTTTGTGTGAATGTTGAGTTTGTGATTGTCATTGTGTTTTTATCATTGAAGTTACATCCTCCATTGATTGTTGCTTTGTTTTGTGTGAATGTTGAATTTGTGATTGTCATTGTACCATAATCGTAGTTTACACCACCTCTGATAGCTATGTTTTTGTTGTTTTTACATAATGTTATGGTCATGTTTCCGTTGTTGTTGTAGTTTACTCCTCCATTACCATTTGCTATGTTTGATTCGAATGTTGAGTCATTTATTGTTATTGTTCCTTTGTCGTTGTAGTTTACTCCACCATTTGTTGTTACTTTGTTGTTTTTGAATGTTGATTTGATGATTTGTAAGTTACGGAAGTTGTAGTTTACTCCACCTCGTGTTGCCTTGTTATTATTTAGGTTTGATGATTTTATGGTTAAACTTCCATAGTTTGCATTTACTCCACCATTTTGTGCCTGGTTTTGTGTAAATTGTGATGAGGTTATGTTCATTTTTGCATTGTTATTGTTGTAGTTACATCCTCCATAGTTTGATGCACTATTTTCTGTGAAGTTTGAGTTTGTAATTGTTAGGTTTTGATTATCATTGTAGTTTACTCCACCATTACTATTTGCATGGTTGTTTTTAAATGTGGAATTTATTATTATTGTATTTCCTATTATATAGGTTACACCTCCACGTGTTGCATTGTTATATGAAAAATATGCATTTGTTATATGTGTTTCTCCATTGTTGTTGTATATACATCCACCATTTGTTGCTTTGTTGTTTGAAAATGATGAGTTTTGTATAAATACATCTCCATGGTCATTATATATTACAGCTCCGTTTTGGGCTGTGTTATTTAGGAATATTGAGCTGTATATTTTTAGTGTTCCATGATTGTTATATACTACAGATCCCCTATCTGAAGTTGCATATCGTATTTTAAAGCCGTGAAGTTCTACTACATATCCTGGAGCTACTGTTATAAAGTTAAATTTTTTATTTGCATCTATTAGTATTCCATTTCCAAAGATTCTGAGTGTTTTAAGACTTGCATTTCCCCAAGTTATTGGTTCTGATACGTTGTAGTTTCCTCGTGTTAGGTTCATTGTTATTATATCAAATTCTGTGTAGTTGTTTGTGTTCTTATAGTTTTTTATCTGATTTACTAAGTCTATGTATCCATGTACGTTTTCATGGTATGTGTATGAGTAGTTTTTAATTGTTTTATTATCTTCAACTAGATATATTATCACAGGATTAGATACTGCTTGGTTATAGTTGTTTGATCCTGAGTATGTTACTGTTAGTTTTGCATCATTTATGGTTGATGTTGCTTTTAGGTTGTGAATTATACTTCCATTTTCTACTCTAAATACTTGTGATGGTTTTGATGAGTTAAATGTATTATCTTCACGTAGTGTTACTCCATTGAATTTAAATACTAATCGTCCTTCTTTTACTTGATTGTTATTTTCATCAGTTATGTATGCTTCAAGTGTTATTTCATCACCTATAGTTGCATGTATTTCTTTAACTTTTATATTTACATCTAGTTTTTCTACATTAAATGTGGTGTTTATTTGTGTTGATTTGTACTCTTGTGTTTCTCTGAATATTACTGTTATATTGTTTTTTCCTGCTTTATTTGGTGTGTAGTTTATTTTATATTCTCCACGGTTGTTTATTGTTGTGGTTTGTCTGATATTATCATTTATTATGATTGTTACTTCATGATTAATTAGTGGTATGCCATATTCATCTTTTAGTTGTCCTGAGATTTCTATTGTCTGGTTTATTTTTGTTGTATTTATTGGGTTTTGTTTTAGTGTTGTTTTTAGTTTATCTGTACTTGTTTTTGTGTATAGTTTTAGTGATACTACAGCATTGCTAAATGTATCATTATTTACAGTTGAGTTGCTTGTTGTTATTACACGTGTATAGTCATCTACTGACATTGGTGCTGCTGTTTCTTGGTTTGATTTTATTGTTAGTGTTAGTGTTACATTATCATTTTCAAATACTTCTATTGGATTTTTAAATTCTATTGTTTGATAGATGTAGTTTTTGTTAAATGTTCCATTTTCTGTTGTGATTGTTTTGTTATTTACAGTTACTTTTATTGTGTAGTTGTTGTTTGCTTGAGTATTATAGATGTAGGTTCCAAATGCTTTTAGTGTTTCATCATTTGTCATGGTGTATGTGTTTTGGTATGTTATTTGTTTTTTATCTTCACAATTCCAGTAGGTTACTCCTCCATAGTCGTATTGGTATTGTTTGTCTATGTCATTGTTTGTTAGAATAAATGTAAATCCTCCAACATTCATCATGTCATCTACTTGTTGGAGTATTGATGTGTCATAGTATGATACATAGAAGTATCCATTGTTTCCTGAGTTGTTTCCCCAACTGTTTTTGATGATAAATGCCCCATCACCTTGTGGTGTTTTTGCAAAGTTTTCATGACTGTAGTTATCATCCCATCCTACAATTGTTACTGCATGATTTACACGATTTGAATCATTATAATATAGGTTATATCCATTATATGAATATCCTGTGAAGATATTTGTATATATTGCTCCATATTTCATGATTGCATCTTTTATCTGATTGTTGTCTAATGGATTATCACGTGTTGCTATAGCATAGATGTTGTTTACTTCAATTAGGTTCATTAGTTGTGCTGATATTTGATTTTGTGGATCATATATATCTTCATCTTCAAGTATTGGTCCTATCCAGTTTATAAGATATGCCATTGCCATTGTGTCAAATCCACCATCGTTTGGTATGAATGTCCAACCGGTTTTTGAATACATTGCCATGAGGTTTTTCATGTTATTTTCAGATAAGTTAAGTTGTGGTCCTCCTGCTTTTAGTATGCATGATTCTAGTGTTGCTGTTGCTGCAAATGCCCAGCAGTTTCCACCTGTTGATTGTGTTTTAATTGATGTTACATATCCTTCATCTGCAAGATTATAATATGATGGGTATTTATCAGGTGATATTGTATTTGTATGTGTATATATTATTGCTTCTTCTGTTATTTTTGGTTCATATTGTGTTATTATTGATTTTTGGGTTGTGTATGTGTTGTTTTTATCTGTTAGTTTTGAATATGGAATGTATAAATCAACATAGTTTTTCATCTTATTATTTATTATGATGTTGTTTTCTAAAGTTATATTTGAGTTGTATAGGTATATTACTCCGGTGTTATTTGCTATGTTATCTAGGATTTGACTTTTTTTTATTTTAATATTTGCTTGATCTGAATATATTGTTGCTGTATAGTTTGCCTGGTTGTTTGTTATGTTAGTATTTTCTATTGTTAGTGTGTTGTATTCATTGTATATTACAGCTGCATAGTTTGCTTTATTTTCATTAAATATTGTGTTGTTTATTATTGTTGTTGCAGGATTTTTTATGAATGTAAATTCTTTTGCTGTTCCATTATATATGGTTAGTGCTGCTCCTATTTTTGCCTGATTTTGTGTGAAGTTTGAATTATCTATTGTAAGATTTGTGTTATATGAATATATTCCTCCAGCTGCGTTTGTTTGTGCTTGGTTGTTTATAAATTGTGTGTTATTTATTGTTATGTTAGAATTATCTGCATGTATTGATGCTGCATATAATTTTGCTATGTTATTTTTAAATGTTATGTTGTTCATCTGGGTTGTTGTGTTTTGTAGGTATATTAGTGAGTGGTTTATTATATTATCTATGATTTGTAGATTTTCTAGAATGTTGTTGTTATTTTGTATGTGTATTAGTTCAATTACACTGCTATTTGTATTTGTTGTAATGTTTGAGTTATATATATTAAAATTAGTATTGGTTATATAAAATAGGGCTGCTTTGTATGTTGCATTGTTATTTGAAAATAATGTATTGTTTATTATGATTTGATCATTATATGTGGTTTGTGCATCATGTATTATTGATCCTTCGTAGTATGATATGTCTTTGAATGTTGCATTGTTTATTGTTATGTTTGCATAATTGTATATGCATCCATGTGTGTTGTATGTTGATGTATGATTTGTAAATATTACATTATTTAGTGTTAGGTTTCCTCTGTTTTCTATTACTGTATCTTTTGATCCTGTTATTGTTAGATTTTCTAGTGTTAAATTCATTGTAGTTATGAATTGTGGTGTTAGTTGTGTATTGGGATTTGTTATAATTGTATTTTCTGGATTTTCTCCTACTATTTTTATATTTTTATTTATGTTAAGTTGTGTTATGTTGTAGATTCCCTCTGTTAGGTGTATTATGCTGTTATCTTGTGCTTTTTCTATTTCATCTTGTGTTATTTTTTCCCATGGATTTTCTTGTGTTCCTTCATTTGTTGTGGTTTTGTTTTGATTTATATAGTAGTTATTTTGTTGTGTTGTTGATTCTTTCTTTGTATTTTTAAAATTGTTTTGTGTCTTTGTGGTGTTTATTGTTTGTTGTATGTTGTTTTCATCATGGATTTCATGTTCTATAGTAGTATGGCTATTATCTGATGCTATGGGATTTTCATCTGATGTTGCCATTACAGTATTTAATCCAAGAGTTATAAAACACAATAATAGAAATAATATGATTTTTCTTTTCATATTTCAGATCTCCTTTAATTAAAGTAAATTTGAATGTTTTCTTTATTATTGTTGTATCTTATATATTTATGTTTGTTTGTATATTTAAATATTGTATAAACACAACAAAAAAAGTATATTTCTATTTAACAATTTTAAATGAGTTATATTATAATTAAAAGAATTTTAGGCGTTTTAATTTATTTTTATTTGATAATTTTTTTTGTTTTTTATTTTAAAAAAGATTATATAACTTAATATAAATAAGTAAAGGTATAAAATCAATGATAAGTAATTTTTTTAATTTAAAAAGGAAGGTGAATTATGACAGAATTACCAAAATCAACAATGGGAAAAATATTAAAAGATGCTGGAGCAACTAGAGTGGGAGAAGATGCTAAAATTGAATTAGCAATTATACTTGAAGAGATTGGAGAAGAAGTAGGAAGAAGAGCTGTTCCTTTTGCAAGACATGCAGGTCGTAAAACAGTGAAAGCTGAAGATATTAAACTTGCTATAAGATAATAATTTCTTATATTAAAAATAAAAATAATCAACACCCTTTTTTTTATTTATTTTTTTTAAGATTTTATATTAATTTTATTTGTTTATTTTATTAATTTTTATTATAATTATCAAATTATAATCAAGTATTCATTTTTTTTAAAGTTATTATTAAAATTTTTATTATTTTTTTCTATTTTATTAAAAGAATGATTATATACTACTAATGATAAAACATGGAGTAGGAGGTAATTAAAAATGAAATGTTATGTATGTGAACAAGAAGGAAAAGATACAGAAGCTGTAGCAATATGTATAGTTTGTGGTATGGGCTTATGTAAAGACCATCTTATACACGAAGAACTAGATATGTGGGTTGGAGGATATCCATTCCCTTCAGAAAAATTAGATATCACCCTACCTAGATTCTTATGCAAACGATGTTATGATGTATTAAATGCAGTAAAAGGAAAAAAAGTAGACTAAAAAAAATCTAAAAAAATGAATAAATTAGAGGTTATTTAAAAGAGGTATTAATTTTTTTCATAAAAAAAAGATAGATTAATAATTTAAAATATAACCTTATGAAATAAAAAAATAATTAAATAAAAAATAATATTATTTTTTTTAGATTAAATAAGTAAAATAAAAATTTTAAAAAATATAGGAGGAAAACTAACAATGTGCAGTGGATTAACACTAAAAACACAAGATGATAAACATCTCTTTGGACGAAATATGGATTTATCATATGAATTTGGACAACAAGTAGTAGTTGTACCACGAAAATATACATTCAATCTTAAAGCAAATAATGATAAAATTGAAAATAAGTATGCTATAATAACAATGGCAACAGTTATTGATAATTATCCATTAATAGCTGATGGATGTAATGAAGCAGGATTAGGTGTTGCAGGATTAAACTTCCCACACTATGCATCATTTGAAAAAGAGCCTGTAGATGATAAATTTAACCTTACACCATATGAACTTCCATTATGGTTACTTGGAAACTTTGAAACTGTAGATGAAGTAAAAAGTGAACTTGAAAACATAGAACTTGTTGATATACCTTTTAATGATAAAGTAGGAGTATCAACACTTCACTGGTTTATATCAGATAAAACTGGAAAAAGTCTAGTTGTTGAAAAAACATGTGAAAAATTAAATGTTTATGATAATCCAGTAGGTATACTTACAAATTCTCCTGGATTTGACTGGCATATGATAAATCTTAATGAATATATTGGACTTAAACCAGAACAACCAGAAGATGTAAAATGGAGTAATGCAGATCTTCATACAATAGGTATTGGTGCAGGAACTAAAGGAATGCCAGGTGGTGCAGGTGGAGTTGATCGTTTCATAAGACTAGCATATATTCGGGCAAACACAAAAGAACCTGAGAATACAGAACTTGGAATATCACAATTTTTCCACATGCTTGATTATGTAGCAGCACCAAAAGGATCTGTAATAGAACAAGAAAATGAAGATTATACACTATATTCATCATGTATGGATTTAGAAGAAGGAATATACTACTATAAATCATATAAAAGCTATGGAATAAATGCTGTAAATATGCATAATGTAGATCTAAATTCAAATGAACTATATGAATTTGGATATAATAAAAATTTAAATGTTAATAAAGTAAACTAAAAAAAAATAAGTATAATTATTTTAGGGTGGAAAAGTTTGTATTAATTTTATCTTCCATCCTATTTTATATTTAAGATCATATCTATTTTTTCTTTAATTTTTTCAACTACAATATCTTTTGTTTTATCTGTAAATCTGTGTTCTTCATCATCAAATATTATAAGTTCGCAATTATCATCATTATATGTATTAAATGCTTCATAAGCATACTTAATTGGTACACGTTCATCTAGTTTTCCATGAAATATTAAAACATCACCAGTATATCCTCTTATATCATCAGGAAGTTTTATTTTCTTAGCATCATTTATATATTTATCACCCAGCTCATCCATGAGTGTTAAAACATTTTTAGGACGCATATTTTTAGTATTTCTTACATCATCTAAGATTACATATGCTGGTGCAAAGAGAAATATTGCATTTATATCACATCTTCTATCTGCAACTATTGAGCTTATAAATCCTCCTTGACTATGTCCTGCCAGGTATAGTTTATCTGGATTTATGAAATCCCATGTTTTAACATAATCTATTACATTATTTAAATCATCAATCTCTGTTAGTAGTGACATATCTTCTATTCGTCCACTGCTAAGTGTATCATATCCTCCTCCATGAAAGTCAAATACTATTGCATTAATTTTCATCTTTTGAAGTTTCTTAGCATAGCTTATCATAAATGTATGATTTAATGATAGGCCATGTGAAAGTATTACAGTTGGTGCATCTATAATATCTGCTTTGTAGCATTTTATGTATATTGATCCTTTATTATCTTCTAGATAATGTTGTGTTATATTTCTATTTTGTGTAATTATTTAATCTCCCATTTTTTTTATTATGCTATTTTATATTTTTATTTTTCATTATTTTTTATACTTTAATTTATCATATCATTTTTATACCATTATATCATTTAAAATAAAAATAATTAGGTAAAAATAATTAAATATTTACATTAAAGTTATTAAATTATTATAACTATTATGTAATTTAAAATAAGTAAGATACATATTATATTTTTTAGTTGTGTATCATGTATATAAATTATTTAAAAAAGTGTAATTTACTAATTTTTTTTAGGAAGTTCAAAAAAAAGATAAATATCTATTTTTTTTATAAAATGAGTTTAAAAGGAAAAGAAATTTTCTTTTTAATCAAAAAAGTAAGAAAAAAATCCATCCTTTCTTTTTTTAATAAAGACTTATAAAAAAAAGATAATGTTTAATAAATTTTATTCATCATTATTTGTTAGTGATCCATATTGTTGATCTAATTCAAATAATAAGTGTTTTGAATCTACTGCCATTTTTACTTTTCTTAGATCTTCATGTGCAAGTTCTTCTTCTTCAACTTGTTCTTCTACAAACCATTGTAGGAATTGATTAGTTGCATGATCACTAAGTTTTATACTTAAATCTACAAGATCATTTATTAGACTTGTTACGAATTCTTCATGTTCTAGGATTGATTCATATACATCTACAATTCCATCCCATTGGCGTCTTGGTTCTTCTATTGCTTGAAGTTTTACACTACCATTTTTACGGATAATGTAATCATAGATTTTCATTCCATGTTCAAGTTCTTCTTCAGCATGAACTCTTAATGAATTTGCAAAACCTGGTAGGTCTTCATCTTCAAAGTATGTTGCCATTGATAAGTATAAGTATCCTGATGCTAATTCTGCATTTATTTGGTCATTTAATGCTTGTTGCATTTCTTCATCTAACATATTATGTCTCCTATATTTTTTTTTGTAAATTTTTTTTATAGTGTATTGATTTTATTTGAATTTCTACACTATTATAAATTTTACTTAAAAAATTGTATTTAAAGTTTTTTATTTTATAAAACTTCATAGTTAAGAAAAATGGTGAATACTATAAACTTATTTTAAAAAGTTAAGAAGATATACTAAGATAATAATAAGTAAAAAAAAAGATAAAAAGAAGAATTAAAACAATTAAGTTTTTTTTTCTATTCCTTTTCTAGGGTGTTTAAACTAAGTGTAAAAAAACAATGTTATAAGATTTTTAAAGTTTTATACTTTACGATTATATACATAGTTTGCAAGTTTTTTAAGTATATCTTTTGCTTCTGATTCTGGTAGTACACCTAGTGCTTCTTTTGCTTTAATTATATGATCATATGCTGCTATTTTTGCATAGTTTATTGCACCATATTTATTAAGTAATTCCATTGCTTCATCAATAATACTTTCATCATTTGCTTCAAGAAGTTCAATTAGTCTATCATGATCCTCTGGTGTTGCTTTTTCTAGTGCATATAATACCATAATGGTTTTTTTACCTTCAACAAGATCACTTCCAACTGGTTTTCCTATAGAATCATCACCTGTTAGGTCAATATAGTCATCTTGTATTTGGAATGCTATTCCTATATTTTCACCATATTTTCTTAGTCCTTCAATTTGTAGTTCTGTAGCTCCACCTATGATTGCACCTATTGTTGTTGCAGCTGTTATAAGTGCTCCTGTTTTTTGGTAGATCATATGTGTATATTGACTACGTTCTACATCAAAGGTATCTTCAAATGACATATCAAGTACTTGTCCTTCACATATGTTTATACATGCATCTACTAGTATTTTTAGTGAATCTAATACTTTTGCATATGGTATGTTATCTTCAGCTGTAAGAAGTAGTGATTCATATGCTTTTGCAAAGAGTGTGTCACCTGCTAGTATTGCTGTTGGTTCTCCCCATACTTTATGTACAGCAGCAAGTCCTCGTCTTGTATCATCATTATCCATAATATCATCATGTATTAGGCTAAATGTGTGTATAAGTTCTATTGCTACTGCTGCATTTATTGATTTTTCTGTTGATCCTGATACTGCTTGACAACTTAACATGGTTAATGCTGGTCTTATTTTCTTTCCACCTGCACGTGTTAAGTATATTGAAGATTCGCGTAGTTCTTCAGGTTCTAGTGTTGAAAGTATATTTTCAATTTGTGCATCTACATCATGTGAATATGCTTTTAATATGTCCATTATATCCATTATCTAATCACCCTAAAAATTTATTATTAAATATTATAAAAAAATTATTTTTTTTATCTTATAAAGTATTATTTATTTTATATTTATATCTTTCATTTTTAATAAAATATTTTTTTTATTTATTTTAATCTATAAAAAAAAAGTAAAAAAATCATAATATGAGAATTATGTGTATTTTTTCTAATTAATATAAAAAAAATACTCTTACTCAATTATTTCATTTTTTTTTTAAATTATTTTTTTTTCTTTAGTTAAATACTTGTGCTTGTCCGTTACGTAGTACGTGTACATCATTTCCTAGTTTATATCCTTCTTCTTCTGCAAGTTCTACAAATGCTGATAGATGACTTATATCTCCGTGTGCTGGTATAAGTTGTTCAGGTTGTAACATACGAATAAAGTCACGCATATCCTCAGGTCCTGCGTGTCCTGATACGTGTATGTTATTATAGATTCTTGCTCCTCTTTCTTTAAGACGTCTATCAAGAAGGTTACGATTTGCAAGGTTTATTGGATTTGGTATTGTAGATGCTGAAAATATCACGTTATCTCCTGGTTTTATTTCAAAGTTTGTTTTATTATTTGCTATACGTGGAAGTAGTGCATCTGGTTCTCCTTGGTGTCCTGTTACAATAAGCATGTATTTTGATCTGTTATCATTTGCTCGTGCTAATGCTTTGTTTATTGCTTTTGAGTTTCCATATAAACTTACATTTCGTGGTAGATTTAATATTCCCATATCTTGTGCTAGTGAACAGTATCTTTCCATTGAACGTCCTAGTATCATAATTTTTCTACGACTACGTTCTGCTATTTTAGTTATTGCTTGAATACGTTCAATGTGACTTGCAAATGTTGTTACAATAAGTCCTTTTTTCTCATCGAGTGGTCCTTTTAGAACATCTTTTATAAGATCTCGTGCTATTTTTTCTGAGTGAGTTTTGCTTTGTTGTACTTCTTTAATATTTGTTGTATCAAGAATTGCTGCTTTTACACCTTTTTTACCGAGTTCTCTGAATCTTCTATAATCAGGTGGTGGTGATACCATTTGGTGGTTGTCAAATTTGAAGTCGTTTGCATACACTACAACTCCTTCTGGTGTATGTAGTGCTGCTGTGATTGTCTGTGGTATACTATGAGTTGTTCTTACAAATTCAAGTGTTAAATTTGGTGATATTTGTTGTTTTTCACCAGGATTTAGTGCTTGAAGTGGATTATTTACTTTGAATTTACGTTCACTTTTTATTGTTTTTTCAATTAATGCTAGTGTGTATGGTGTTGCAATAATTGGTGCTTCATATCTGTGTGCTAGTTTTGCTATAGCTCCTATGTGATCTAGGTGTCCGTGGGTACATACTATTGCACGTACTTTTCCATCTACTTCACGCATTAGTGTATCATCAGGTATTACTCCTCGTTCAATTAGATCTAGACTATGCATCCGCGAAATATCTGTATCTTCATGTATGTGAAGACGATCTAAGTGTATTCCCATATCAAATATTACTACATCATCATTTACTTTTACTGCAGTCATGTTTTTTCCAATTTCTTCATATCCTCCGACTGCGATTACTTCTATAGTCATTTTATATTCTCCTTGTGTATTTTTTTGTGTCTATATTCATTTGTTCTAGTATTTCTCGTGTTTTTCCTGTTATTATTAATCTTTTTTGTTTAAGTTCTTCTATGTTTGAAGCTCCAACTAGAAACATTGCTGTTTTTAGCTCTTGTGTGAATTGTTCTATTTTATTTTCAATGTAGGTATGTCCTAGGTATGAGTGTTTTAAAAATGGTAGTGCCATTCCAACACAGCTTGCACCAAGTGCTATTGCTTTTGCAGCTTCTAGTCCATTTCGTATTCCACCTGATGATATTACTGGGATATTTGTATTTTCACATACATCTACTGTACTTACAGCTGTTGTTATTCCCCAGTTCCAGAATAGATTTCCAAGTGATGCATCATCTGCACGATATGTTTCAACTGCAGCCCAGCTTGTTCCTCCTACTCCTTGTACATCTATTGCATTTACTCCTATTTTTTCAAGGATCTTTGCATCTTCTCCACATATTCCTGCCCCTGTTTCTTTAGCTATAATTGGTGTATTTGTATTTTCACAGATTTCTTTTATGTCATCTATGTAGCCTTGGGCATTTGTGTCACCTTCAGGTTGTATTATTTCTTGTAGTGGATTTAGGTGTATTGCTAGAGCATCAGTTTTTAGCATTTCTATTGCATCATAAGCATATTCTACTTGTGGTGCTCCAATGTTTCCTATTATGTATGCTTCTGGTGCTTTATCACGTACTGTTGTGAAGGTTTCTTTTAGTTCTTCATTTTCTATTCCTGCTCTTTGACTTCCTACTCCCATTGCAATATGTGTATTTTCTACAGCTTCTGCTAGGTTTGAATTTATCTTTGTGCTTTCAGGGTGTCCTCCTGTTATTGCTGATATTATGAGTGGTGAATCTATTTTTTTACCAAGTAATTCTATTGAAGTGTCTATTTCATCATAGTTTACTTCAGGTAGTGCTCGGTGTATGAGTGTTATATCTTCAAGTCCGGTTGTTTTTGTATGTTCTACATCGTAGTCTTTACATATTTTTAGATGTTCAAGTTTTCTATCAGATATCATGATAAATCATGAACCTCCTCTTTTTTTTTATTTTATTATTGTTCCTTTTACATTTTGACCTGAAACTGCTTTTTGGATATTTCCAGGTGTTTGTGCGTTTATTATTTGTGATTGTATATTATTTTCTGCTAGTTTTAGTAGTTCTTGTATTTTTCCATTCATTCCACCTGTTACATCTGCCATGTTTTCATTTGATGTTGTATTTAGTTGTGTATCTTGTGTTACTTCATCAATTAGTTTGGCTTCAGGGTTAGTTTTTGGATTATCTGTGTAGATCCCATCTACATCTGATGCGAGTATTACACGATCTGCTTTAAGATCATATGCTAGGTATGTTATTATTTGATCTCCTGATATAATTGCAAATTTTATGTCTTCATCCATATCTAGTACTGCATCTCCATAGAGTACTGGTACAAATCCATTTTCTAGGTATTGTTTTATGATTGTTGTATCACATACTGCTATTCGTTTTTGGTTTGTTACTATGAATGATGATGGTTTTATTGTTATTGCTGGTATGCCTTTTTGTTGAAGTTTTTGACATATATCATGGTTTAGTTGTTGTACTGATGTTTGTGTTTTACATACGCCTTCTATTCGTCTTAGATGTTCATTGGCATTTGTTATAACATCACCTATCTTGTATTCATCTGCATAGATATGACCATATGATCCTGCTCCATGTACTATTATCATATCATCGTTGTAGTAGGATACTTCACTAGCTATTCTGTCTAAATTTTCTTCATCAAGTGTAGGTGTGCTAGCATCTTTAACTGTTAATGCACTTCCACCTAGTTTTATTATAATCATACAAAAAACCTTTCTATTTTTAATTTTTTTCTTTACTTATTTAATTTTCATTATTTTTCAACAATTTTAGCATAAACACCACTATTTGATTGTTCACACTTAAATGTCTTATATAGTTGACTTAGTTTTAAATAAACTTCATCAATATCATGAGGTGCATATGCAATAATACATCCTCCTCCACCACTTCCTGTAAGTTTTGATCCTTCAGAGCCAAACTTACGTGATTGATATACCATTTCAGATAACTCAAGTGTATTAACACCTATTGCATCAAGAAGTCCTTGATTCATATTCATAAGCTCAGCAAGCTTCATTGAATTTCCACATTCAAGTGCCATTTTTGCATCTGTTGCAATTTTAGCCATTGCATCAAAAATTGACTCCATGATAGGTGTATGTTTATTATACTTATCTCTTACTGATGCTACTATTTCACCAGTATTACCTGCTATTTCACAGTTTGAAACAATTAATGGTAATTGCATATCAAAATTTATTGGGTTTAGATTAGAATTCTCATCAATATAAATAATTCCCCCATATGTACTCATAGCTGTATCTATAGGACTGGCAGCACCTTGAATTTTAATTTCAATATCACGAGCAATACTAGCAATTTCATCAAGTGTCGCATCATTATCTGTATAAAGCATAATTGCCTTAAGAACAGCAACTGTAACTGCTGCAGAGGAACCCAAGCCTGCACCAAGATACATATTTATATTAACATTTAAATTAAAACCATGATTAAATTTAAAACGATTAATTACCTCATAAATATAATCAGAAATACGTTTATTTGATGAATCATATTCATATTCAAGCATGCCGCCTGTAAGTACTAGTTTTTGTGAATAGTTAATTGGTGATATGTGAATATTAACTTCATCATCATCCCGGGATGTTAATTCTACATCAACACCGCGATTTATTGCAACAGCAATTGCCGGTTTATTATAAACTACAGTATGCTCACCAAAAAGAATAATCTTTCCAGGTGCAAAAGCTTTAATTTTCATCGACTTAAACACTACTCCATTATATTTTATTCATTTTTTTAATTAAATCATTAAATTAATCTAAGTTTGAAGTTCTCTTTTTTTTAAATATTTTGATAATTTTTCAATAAAAATACAACCTTTTTATTAAAGAAAATAAAATCATTAAATAATTAATTCATATTTTCATCATTGAAAATAAAATCTTTACAAAAAAATAGAAAAGCTAGATATAATTAGTAAAATTAGAAAGACTCTTTAAATGAGATTATAAAAAAATCATCTTAGAGAATAATAAAATGATAATACAACATTAAAATTTTATTCTAATAAAAAAAAAATTTAGGTTAAAAAAAAATAAAACAATTTAATGTAATATGTATTTTAAAATAATGAATAGTATATAATCATACTCATTATTTCTTTTAGTATTACTTTATAAAAAAAATAATACTTACCTTTTTTTCACAATAAAATATTAGTTAAATTACCTATTACACTATTTTTTTTATAAATAGTTTTCTTATTGTTCTTATTTGATTAAATAAAATTTTTTTCCTATTTTCTTTATATTAAAAATATAAATTTAATAGATTGTATTTCTTTTATTAGATTTTCTAATCATTATCTATCTTAATAAATTATAAATATGATTATCTAATTACCTGCTTTTTTCTATTAAAATCTAAAAAGAAATTAAAATACAAATTAAATTATTTACCTTAATGATAAAGTAAATACCCCTTTAAATGATTCTACTTAGTATAAAAAAGCCATTATACTTGAAAAAAATTATTTAAAATAATACTTTAAATATTATATGAGAATCTGTTATTTAATATTTATATTAAAACTATATATTTAAATATTATGTTTATATACAAAATGTATTAAAAAAAATGAGTTTAAAATATTTTTTATAAATTTTATTTCCCAAAAAAAGTGGAATTTAACAAAATTAGTAATAAGATAATGGTGATTTATTTATAAAGTAAAAAAAAAATTATTAAAAAAAAGAGAAGAAGAAATTAAAAAAAATTCTCCTTTTCTTTTAAATTTGATTCCTATAATTTTTTTTTAAAATGCTTGAGTACAATTATTCGTTCAACTATCAATAAATATAAATTTTAGAATATACTTATATTTTTAATTCAAAGTCAGATGGTTCAAGATCAAATTCTTCATCAGAAGATAAGATTCCACGTTCACGTAGTATTTGACGTGCTAATAACCAGTATACAAGTGCAATTGCTTTTCTACCTTTGTTATTTACAGGTATTGCAAGATCTACATTACTTAGTAAGTTTTCTGTATCACATAATGCTACTACTGGTATATCATTTTGTTTTGCTTCAATTACTGCTTGTGAATCTGATCTTGGATCTGTTACAACTAGTATTTTAGGTTCGATGAATTTTGAGTATTTAGGATTTGTTAATGTACCTGGGATGAATCTTCCAGGTATTGTTTTTGTTCCTGTTACTTCACCGAATTTTTTAACTGGTGCTTGACCGTATTGTCTTGTTGATACTACTAGTATTTCATCAGGATCATATTTTGATAGGAGTTTTGCTGCAACTACTATTTTGTCGTTACTGCTTTTTACATCAAGTACGTGAAGTCCGTCTGCACGTACACGGTATATGTATTTTTCCATATCTTTTGTTTTTTGTTGTGTTCCAATGTGTAATCCTGCTGCGAGGTATTTATCTAGTGGTATTAATAATTCTGACATTATTTTTCCTTCCTTAATATTTTATTTTTTTTTATTATTTTTTTTATTTAATTTGGTTGCAATCTAACACGTTAATTTTTTTGTGTTAAATTTATTATTTGTTTAATTTGGGTTTCTCAAAATAAGAAGTAAAAAATTTTCTTATTTCAATATTCAATAATTTTTCAAAAAAATTTTAAGTTAAATGAAAAATTTCTTATAAATCAGCCATCTTAGGATTTACTAGTTCTTCTTCGATTCTGATTAATTCATTGAGTTTAGCAATTCTTTCTCCACCAGCTGCTCCAGTTTTTATAATTGGTGCATTGAATGCTACTGCAAGGTGTGCTATTGTTTCATCAGTTGTTTCACCTGAACGGTGTGATACAATAGGTACATACTGGTTTGCTTTTGCTAATTCAATTGTATTATATGTATCTGTAAGTGTTCCAATTTGGTTTGGTTTTATGATTAATGAGTTACCTGCATTTGCTTCTATTCCTTCTGCAAGAATTTCAGCATTTGTTACAAATAAGTCATCTCCACATATGAGACAACGGTCTCCACATTTTGCTGTAAGTTCTGCAAATGCTACGAAGTCGTTTTCTTGGATTGGGTCTTCTACATAGAATAGTTTATATGTGTCTATTAAATCTGCGATATAATCTATTTGTTCACCAACACTACGGCTTACACCTTCACGTTCATATACATATTGTTGTTCTTCTTCATTCCAGAATTCACTTGATGCTACATCAAGTCCTGGTCTTACAAGAACTCCTGTTTCATCACTAATTTCTTCACATGCTGAGAATTGTATTTCTAGTGCTTGTTGATTTGTAAGGTTTGGTGCCCATCCACCTTCATCACCTTTTCCACCTGTGAATGTGTCGTCAACTTTTTGTATTTTTTCTTTAATTCTTCTGTGAACATTAATGTTTGTTGTTATAGCTTCTGTTATATTTGATGCACCTACTGGTATTACTAAAAATTCCTGTATATCTGGTGCATTAACTCCTGCGTGTGCTCCACCATTTATCATGTTTCCAAGTGGGAAAGGTATTGATGTTGGCATTGCTCCACCTAGGAATCTGTATAATGGAAGATTATAACTTGATGCTGCTGCTTTTACTGTTGCCATTGACACAGCTACAGCTGTGTTTCCACCGATGTTTGAAAAATTATCTGTTCCATCAATTTCTTTTAGAACATTATCAATTTCTCTTATATCTTCAGCTTCCATTCCAATAATTTCTGATGAGATTAGATCTTCAATATCTTCTATTACACGATCTACTCCACCATCTGGGAATGATGCTACTTCGTTTACTCCGGTACTTGCTCCACTAGGTGCTGCAGCTCTTCCAAATCCATTCCATGTTAAAACGTCTGCTTCAACGGTAGGATTTCCTCTACTATCTATAATTTTTCTTAAACGTACGTCTTCTATTACACTATCCATAAAAAACACCTCTTCTTCTTTTAAATGTAGAAATAGTTGTTTTAAAACTAAAGGGCTATTTTTTTATTTCTTATAAGTGTTATAAATAAGAAAATTCTTTTATTATACTCTAGGTTTTTTATTTTCTTCTTAGTTAGAAAATTTAATGAAAATAAAGAAAGAATATATTTTTTTTTAAACAAAATGAAGTAAAAAAAAAGATTAAAAAACTAATTAGTCATCATCTTCCATTGGTTCCATTTTATCTACATATTCTTCTTTAACTACTGCATCTAATGGAAGTACATCTTCTTCATATTCACGTATAGCTATTTTTATTGGATCTTCATCTACACTAAATTCAACTTTTGGCTGTGCACCTCGTGAAATTTGTAATGCACGTGATCCTATAAGTCTAGCTCTATCAAATCTTGTTCTGGTTCTAGATTGCATTATTATTAAATGCTCCTTTATATAACTTATTTTTATTATTATTTTTTATTCCTATTCAACAACTTAACTAAAAAATAATTTTTTAAATCCAAAAAAAAGAATAGATTCCTAATTGAAAATAAATTCAAAGAGGATTTTTTTTTGGAGGGGTTTTATCTACCCTTTATTATTTTAGTATTTTATTATAACCTCTGAATGTTTACCATACATCTACGTGAGATATAAACATTCGTCTACAACAATATTTGTTGATTCCTAGATCGTCTAAAACTTCTCCTGGATCTTCTCCAGCTTCAACTCTTTCCTGGAATTCATCAAAACTTGCTGAGATAACTTTTCCACACGTAAAACATCTTACGAGTAACATAGAAATTTACCTGTAACTTTTTTGTTTTCTTGCTCTTGCTCCAGGTCCACCGAATTTTTTGGATTCTTTACGACGTGGGTCTCCTACAAGCATTGTTCTATCATACTGGGTGTATATGTCTTTTAGGTTCATATCGCCTGAGTATTCAACAAGTCCTTTAGCAATAACCATACGAGCTGCTTCTGCTTGTCCCATTACTCCTCCACCAACAACTTTTATGTTGATATCCACATTATCTGCAAGATCTCCTGCAAGTTCTAGTGGTTCGTGAATTTTAAGTTTTGCAAGTTCTGGACTGTATAGTTCTACTGGTTTACTGTTAATTTTTACACGTCCGGTACCTTCTTTTACTGTACCTCTAGCAATTGCGGTTTTTCTTTTACCGCTAGTATGTACTGTTTTACTCATAATTAACACTACCTTATAATATTTTTTATTTAAAATTTAGCACCTAATAATTTTGATACTGTACCTAATTGCATACTTTTTGTTATGTTTTTAGGTTGTGCTTCTTCTACAATTGTAATTTCTTGTCCTTCAAGTTCTTTTGGAATTCCTACATTAACTTTTAAGTTTTTGTAAGCTGTTCTTCCATGAGGTTTTCTGTATGGAAGCATTCCACGAACTGTTCTTCTGAATATATCATCTGGTCTACGTGGGTATTTAGGACCTAATACTCTTGGGTTTGAAATACTTGCACGGTCTACTCTTTGTTTGTATCTTGCATAGATAAAGTCTTTGTTTCCAGATATGATTATTTTCTCAGCATTTACAATTACTATTTCTTCTCCATCTAATAATCTTTTACTGATTGAACTTGCAAGTCTTCCTAGTACAAGTCCTTCTGCATCTATAATTGTTACCATTTTCAATTCACCTACTTTATGATTTTAACGTTAGATCCTTTTGGATTTTCAGCCATAAGTTCATCGATTGCTAGGCATTTTCCACCTGCAGCTGTTATTTTATCTTCAGCTTCTTTTGAGAATTTAAATGCTGCTACAGTTACATTGTGTGTTATGTTACCTTCACCTAAAACTTTTGTTGGTACAAGTATGGTATCATCAGCATCTGTATTTTTATCTATATGGTAAACATTTACTTGTTTTGTTTTTCTGTTTGCTCGTTTAAGTTCATTAGCAACAGCTTTCCATATAGGAGCGTCTTGTGCAGATGATTGTTTGGTGAGGGATTTTATTAAATTTACAGTATTTGGGTTAGTTTTTGATAATTTCATTTTTACTATTCCTCCTCATTCATAAAATTTATGATATTATCTGCTTTTTCTGATAGTATATCACAAGCTATTGTAAGAACCTCTAGTGGTGTTAGTGATCCATCTGTTTCTATTTTGAAGATATATTTATTTTCTTCAAAGTCTACTTGTATTGCATTATCATCTTTAGCTGATAATCTTTGACATGTTCTACATGTTGAACAGTTTTCTATATCTACAACTACAAGTTCATCATTTTCTATTGCTAATACATTTCTTGGACATTCTTCAACATATTCTTCTAGATCTGTAAGTTTACTTTCATCTATTGTGATTTTTGGATAATACTTATATCCACATGTTGTTGTTGCTTGCCATTTTGCATGTTCTTTTCCAAGTCCTAGTTGTGCAATAGCTTCAAGTTCTACTTCTTCACCATCTCTGAGTCTTACTATTGGTATTGTATCATAAACTGGTTTTACATCTGGGTCGTCTGATTTAAGATCTTTTGAATATACTATTTTAGGACCTTTTTCTTTTAGAAGAAATGAAACGCTACACTTAGAACAACCTGATTCACAATCACATTCATCAGGTAGATTATATGAATCCATTTTAGTTACAATAGGTATTAATCCAAGTCTATGTGCTAATACTTCATCAAACATTTTCGCATCATTTTTGTAGATATTTACATCTTCAATTGCAAGTGTTGGAATTTCAACAAGACATATTCTTCTTATTGTATTAATAAATGTATCATCAACACCATCTACAACAAATACTGCTTTTTCGTCATCCTTTTTTCTAATTTTGATATTCATGTTATGACCCTTTCTATAATATTTTCATAATCCTTATGGTCTTCTACCTCTTTTACCACCAGGTCTACCAGTACCGTCGTGTGGTATAGGAGTTACATCTTCAATTTTACCAATTTTAATACCAGCTCTTGCTAATGCTCTTATTGTTGCTTGAGCACCAGGTCCTGGTGTTCTTGGACCATTTCCTCCAGAAGCTCGTACTTTAATATGAAGTCCAGCAATTCCTTTTTCTTTAATATCATCAGCTACTCTGTTTGCTGCTTCCATAGCTGCAAATGGTGATGATTCTTGTCTATCTGATCTTACTACTTTTCCACCAGACCATTGTGTGATGGTTTCAGCACCAGTAATATCTGTAACAGTTATAATAGTGTTGTTAAAAGATGAGTAAACGTGAGCTACACCCCATTTCTCTTTTTCTGCCATTTTATCACCTATAAAATTTTATATGATTAGTTTATAATAATAATTAAATTTCTTATTTTTTTTAGAATCTATTCTTCGTCAAGTTCTTCTTCTACTGCTACTTCTTCAACTTCTTCTTCTATTGTGTCGAATGCTTTTGCAACTTTTGAACCTGGATAGAATCCTATTTTGTCTTCGTCAGCTTTTTCAACTAAGTGTCCTGGTGCATTAATTTTTGTACCATCTACGGTAATATGACCATGTACTACAAATAGTCTTGCTTCTTTTGCTGTGTTACTTAATCCTTTTTTGTGTACAAGACTTTGTAATCTGCGTCTAAGTACATCTTCTACGTTAAGATCAAGAACTTCTTCAAGTTTTGCATTAGGTGAGATGAATCCAAATCTTACAAGGTGATCTAGTAATTCACGTTCTTGTTTTTCACGTTCATCAATGTCCATACCTAATATAATACGAGCATCTCTACGGTAGTTTTTAACTTTAGTTTCAGCTTTCCATATTTCTTTTTTGTTTTTTAATCCATATTTACTTGCTAATCTGTTTTCTTCTTTAATACGTTCTGCATTCCATGGATGTGATGGAGTGTCATACTGTTTTCGTGGTTTTTTAGGACTTCCCATAATATAAATCTCCTTTAATAATTAATTTTTGAGTAAATTGTTTTATCTTTTTGATCTATTGACCAGGTCTTGTTCTACTTACACCAACAGAAGATCCGTGTCTAAATGTTGATTTTGTTCTTTGACCACGTACTGGAAGACCAACTTCGTGTCTTTTACCTTTGTAACTTCTGATCATTTTCATACGGTTAAGATCATCACGTAAGGTCATGTTTAAATCAGATTCAATTAAGTGTTTGGTTTCTCCTGTTTCATAGTCGTTTCTTCTGTTTAAGAACCATTCAGGAATTCCAAATTCTTGAGGGTTTTCAAGAACATCTTCTATTTTTTTTACTGATTCATCATCAATGTATCCAATTTGTGCATCTTGATCTAGATCAGCTACTTTACATATTGCAATAGCAAAAGCTTTTCCAATACCTTTAATTTCGGTTAATGCAGAAGCTATTGTTTTGTTTCCGTCAACGTCTTTACGAGTTATACGAACCATATGTCTAAATTCTTGTTCAGCCATGCTAATTCTCCAATTAAGTTTTATTTTTTTGTTATTTTCTTTTTTTTGAGTGGTAAAAAAATATTCTAGATTTAAATTCATGTATCTTTTTTTTTAAGAAAATATTTTTTTCTTCACTTAAATTTATATTTCTATTTTGAAAGTAATTCCATATTCAAGATAATAGTAGAAAAATTATTACCATTGAATAATAGGAAAAAAATAAGCTTTGAAATTAAGTGTTATAATTATTTTATAAAAAAAATTAAAGAATAAAAAAGGAATTTTAACATAAATAAATAGTTAAATCTTTTTTATCAATCATCTTTTTGTATTATAAATGAAAAATTAAAAAAGAATGAATAAATCATATCTTATTTTATACATAAGCGAAAAAAAAGAAGTTTGAAATTAATACTTTATTTTGGGTTGTAATAATTTTATACTCTATTTTATAAAAAAATAAAAGCTTCAAATATTCAAAATATCTTATATAATTCAAAATATAAACTTTTTATACAATGTTTTTTTTTACAAATGAAAAAAAATAATATTTTCCTAAAATCATATTAAATCTAGTTTAAAACATTCCATATTTTAAAAAAGAAAAAAAATACTTTCTCATTCATATATCATATGAAAAATATATGAAGAAGAAAAAAAATGTTTTAATTTTTTTTATAATAAAAGTTTTTTTTATAAAAAGTTCTAAATTAATTTTTTAGATTATATGAATTATCCTAATATATTGAATATATTTTTTTAAATTATATTTTACAAAAAAAGTCATTTTTTTAGTTTTAAAAAATGAAACTTCTAAGAAATTAAAAATTCATATAATACATCCCTAAAAAAAATAATATTTTTTTTATATTCTTTTTTTTCCTATGCAATTATAATAATTTAAAAATAAAATTATATCAAAAAAAAAAGATATTTTTAATTCATCTAAATAAAAGTATAATTTTTCATTATACATTCTTTTTTTGAATAAAAATAATTATAAGCGCCGAGACTGGGATTTGAACCCAGGAGGAGATCACTCCACAAGATTTCCAGTCTTGCGCCTTACCAAGCTAGACTATCTCGGCATCATAAATAAATGCTATACTGCACCAAAAAAAAATATTGATACAGATTCTTTTTTTTGTTTTCAAGTTTTTTTTTGCTTATAATTTTTATTAAAATTATTATTCTTTAATTTTCTTTTTTTTGAATATATTAAATATTCAATAAAACATAACTTCCCAATGCTTTTTTCTATTAAATCTATAGAATAGAGGGAATTTATACGATTGTTTCATATATTTATTTAAATATTCAAATTATTTTTAGGAAAAACATTTTTTAGGTTTATGTTTTCTTAAAAGATTTCCACTTTTTATATTTTTAATTTATCACTATTTTTTTTTAGTAAACTTTTCTATGTAATCTCAAAGCTTAATAAAATCTTACATAAAATCTACTATATTGTTAATATGATAAATTTCTATAAAATATTTCCTTTGAATAAAATCATAGTATTATTCATTATAATAGTTAAATTAATGAATTTTATATGGTTTTCTCAAATTTATATGGATATTTAAATATTAGACCTCGCCCCTAACTTATTATGTTAAAGGTTCTACAGTTAATAAAAAAATTGCTTGAAGAAATTATATTATTATATAAAAATAAAAAAATAATGCTATGTTAAGTTGATTATTCTTTTTTTTCCTATAATTACTTCCACATCATAGGATATGTTTTTGGTGCTATAAATACTTTTTGTATATTAACTACTATTTGTGTTTCATTATCTACAATTTCACTTGTTGTATATAGTGATTTTCCAATTGCAAGAAGTTCACCTTTAAGTGTCATTATTGCCACAATATTATTTTTATGAATATTTCGGTTAAGTTTTACAATTCCACTACTTGCCAGATTAGCTCCATGTGATATTGCATCTACTGCTGAATCTTTTACATATATCTTTTTAATAAATCTAGCTGCATATTCTATTGGCTGGATTATTGAACGTAGATATGATTCATCATTATCATGTTCATAGTAGTAATATGCATCTGTTAGATCTTGGAGTGTTGTTAGTGTATCATCTTCTTTGAATGCTCCTGCCATTGTACGACGTAGTTCTGCCATGTGTGCTCCACAACCTAATACAGCTCCTATATCATGACATAGTTTTCGTATATATGTTCCTGCTTCACATTCTACACGGAAAAGTACATCTTGATTGTCACGAATTTGAAGTAGTTTTATAGCATAGATGTTTCGTGTTCTTACTTCACGTTTTACAGCTGATTTTATAGGTGGAAGTTGATATATTTTACCTGTAAATTCCTCAAGAACTTCATGTATTCTATCTTCATCAACTTTTGTATGTAGATGCATAAGACATACATATTCTTTTGGTGATAAAAGTAGAAGTTGCAATGCTTTAGTTGCTGCATTTAATGCTACAGGTAAGACTCCTGTTACTTTTGGATCTAATGTTCCTCCATGTCCTGTTTTTTTTACATGCATTATGTCTTTTACCCATAGGTCTATTTCGTGTGATGTTGGTCCTGATGGTTTATCTAGGTTGATTATTCCATGATCTATATGTTGTTGTATTGTTCTATCTTCTGGTTTACATCCATATTCAGGGTTTGTCTTTGCATCTTTAATAAGATATATGTATTCATCTTCCATCATTATCAAAATCCTATAAATTTTTTTTTATTATAGGTTATATTTTTAATTCTAATAAGTAATGTATTTTATTCTAAAAAAAGAGGGGTTAATTAGTTAAATTAGATATGTTGTTATAAAATATCTTATAAAAAAAAAGTTTTTATGAGTTTTAGATTTTATTCATATTAAAAAAAAGTAAAAAAAAGGTTTAACTAGTTTAACGCATTGCTAAGAGAATGTCATCAGCGTTTACTGTTTTTCTTCCTGCATGTTTTGCATATTCTACTGCTTCAGCTGATATTGTTTCTCCAATTTCTTCTAATGCTTCTGCAAGTACAACTTTAGCTTCGTTACTTACACGTTCTGCACCTGCATCTTTTAATAATCTTCCTACTGGTGCTATTGGTAATTCTGTCATTATTATCTACCTCTTAAATTCTTTTATTACTTTTAATATTATCTTATTTTATATATAAAGTTTAAGCTTTTAAAAGAATTAAAATTAAGAATAAATACTTATTAATATGAATTTAAACAATTAAAACAATACTAATTAGTATTTATATTAAAAATTAGAATTAATACTATAACGATATATAAAAACAAAAGTATTTCATTAATTATATCATAAAAACACTAAAAAAAAGAAAAACTAATAAATAACTATTAAAAAAACATGAAATCATCAAAAAATAGAATAAAAAACATATAATTTTAAAAAACAACAAAAAAATTAATCAAAAGTTAAAAAAATAGTAAATATTCTAACATAAAAAAAAATTCATCATATAACTATTTAAACACGTCAAAAAAAGTACTTACAAGTTTTATAAATAAAAATTAGATATTCATAATAAAAGAAAAATCAAATTTATATAATTTTAAAAAAAAATAAAAAAAAGAAAAGAATTTAAAGGTTAAAACTTTTCATGGGTTATAATCTTTTTATTCTTAAGCTATGTCATCATAAATTCCTGCAATTGCAGATGTTATGAATAATAATGTAAATGAACCTACAATTGTATTTGCAATAATAACTCCCACTACTGGTATGTAACCTACTAATGTTGAGATAAGTCCAAGAATTACAAGAACAATAATTGTAGCTACAATAAATACAATATATCTACCCCATCCAATTGAAGAAATTTTTGAGGAAACTTCACGGAAATTTAAAGCTTCAGTCATACTATTAGTTTCTGCAAGTTTTCCAAAACCAATTACAGAAAATAGGTAACAGATTACATATAATATAAATGCAATAATTGAAATAATCACAATACTTGTCATAAATGTTGTCATTACATTAGTTGGAACTGCACTTAATGAAGCTGCAGCTTCACTACCATTTGCACTTATTGTTATTATGTTTGTTAATTGATCTGATATTCCTGCAATTGCACTAAGAATAAGTACAATTACTAATGGTATAATCTCATAAATAAATAATACAATTATAGCTTTTATACCACCTATAAAATCTTCTTCAAGACGTATCATATCATTATCAATAAATGATCCATTAATTTGACCTTTAAGTATTTGAAGAGAATAACCTAATGCTAATAATACAAATATAAATTCAATTATACCAAGAATTATCTCTCCAACATCACCTACTTTATATGTCATTGCAGTTTGTAGTATTCCTATGATGAAAAATATTACAGCCATCATTGTCCATGTTTTATAATTTTCCACAGAATATCTAAGAGCATTTTTAATTATATCTACTACATCCATCTTTTTCACCTCCAGGATGTTGCGTATTGAATTTACTATGTTTTATAAATTCAATTAAATAAAAAAATGTTGAATTATAAACTATATTTTTTTCAACTACATAGTATTCTATACTTAATTCTTATTATAGTTTTAAATACATTCTAAACATACGAACTAATTTTATGGATTATAATTTAAAAAATAATAAAGTAAAATATAATAATTAAAAAAATATAAAAATACCTAAAAAAAAGTCATAGTACTATTTAATTAAACAATTAGCATTAATTTTAAAGATTTATTGAACACCAATTTTTAGTTTCCCGTGATTTTAAATTTATAACCTAAACAATTTATAAAAATCATGAAAAAATACTATAAATTATACTAAAAAATAGATATGTGAAAAATAAGGTGGTTAGGTTAAAAAATTTTATGTATGATCTTCTATGAATTTAGAAATTAAGTATGATGATATACTAATATCAGATTCAGGTATTTCTATTTCATCAGGCTTAAACCACCGAGCTTCTAGTATTTCATCATTATCTACAGTTATTTTTCCACCTGCATAATCAGCAGTGAAACCTATCATAAGAGAATTTGGATATGGCCAAGATTGACTTTTAATATATTTTATATTTTTAATATCAATACCAACTTCTTCATGTACTTCTCTTTGTACTGCTTCTTCAATATTTTCACCTGCTTCCATAAATCCTGCTATTAGTGCATATCGTATTTTTGTATAGTAGCTATGTCTTGCCATAAGTAGTTTTCCATTGTTATTTATTGCTACAATTATTGCAGGAGCAATACGTGAATAGTGCATTTGTCCACACTCAGGACATTTTAACATCATATCTTTTTCATCAATTATAGTTTTACTTCCACATGCTCCACAATATTGGTGTGATTTATACCAGTCAGATACAAGTACTCCACGTGCTAGTATTGGGTATATTTCACGGTTAGTTTCATATGTTTTAATTAGTGGAATATAATCATCATCTGTTGAATTATGGTTTATTATGATACATGGCGTATTTTTATATGTTCCTATGTAAAGTATAAAGTTAATATCTTGGAATTTGTCTTCTATTTGTGATGTGTTTATTTTTTCAAGATCATTTGTGGGTGTGAGGTGTACTTCTCGTTTGGTGTTTATTGGAATAATATAAGCTTTAGGGTATTTAGTGTATTCATCACTAAAGCCTATTGTGTAGTTATCATAAATGTTATCTTCTATCATATGTGTTATTTTTGTTTTTTATTAGATGTTTGTTTTTTGGTATTCTAAATTTTTAATTAGATAAGATTATATTCTAAATAATTAACATATTATTATATTTAAGAAAGCCTAATTAAAATAAGCAGTACTAGTATTTCTTATTAATTATATTACATATAACTCATATTATATTAGATGTAGTAAATTTATTTAATAAAATAAGACCAGATATATAGATTTAGTTTAAAAAAAAATAGACGATTTTACTTAAAAATTTAGAATATTTGAAATTTTTATGAATTTAAAAAAAATAGTTATTTATATTTAAAAAAAGATTAAAGTTAAAGAAGATAAAAAGAAAAGTAACTTTTATCTTCCTTAATAAAATGTTCCCTTATTTTATTTTCAAGTTTTAAATTAAAAAATAATAATAAGTGAAGGGATAAAATATTAAAGATTTACTCAAAAAATCAAACTTATAAGTTTGCGAGTGCATCTTTAACTGCTTCAATATCATCTGATACTTCAACAGTTTCATCCACTGGTTCTAAGTGTTTAATGTTACATCTTTTGTTTTTTACTTCGTTTCCTGCGATTTCTACAAAGTTTTCATCAATAACATCAACGATTACACATTTTTTCCCAGTTTCGCGTCCTGCGATTTTAACACATACTCTTCCTTTTTCTATTGCTGGCATAATTTATCTCTCCAATTTATTTTAATTAATTTTATTTTATACTATTTAGTATTATTTCAGCTGTCTTATCAGCATCAAAGGTGGCAGTATTAAGAATTAAGTCATACTGACTTAAATCATCAATATCTATACCATGAATTTCCATGTAGCGTTTACGTTCACTACATGTACGTTCATCCATCTCGTCTATTACAACATTTAAGTCTTTGTCTTCTCTGTAACTTATACGTTCTGCACGTGTGTTATCCGGAGCCATAAGCCAAACTTTGTAATCAGCTTCAATGAAGAATGCGGAAATTCTTCCTTCTACTATAAGATTATCAGCTTCTTTTGCAATTTCTGCTTGTCTTTTATCTAAAGCTCTATCAATATCATCATTACCCTCAGCAAACTCACTAAATTCTAGTAAACTCATACCACTTTCATCTGCCATCTGACGAAATACATCTCCTGCTGATATGAATGGTATGTCTAAGTACTCTGATAATTTCTTAGCAGCTGTACTTGTACCAGTTCCTGCAAGTCCACCAATAGTAATAATCATAATGATCTTGCCTCTTGTTTAATAATTTTTCTTGTACAACTTGTACAATATTTTCCACCATAAGGTCTGTTTGGTCTTCTTTGGTTTTTGGATAATTTTCTTATCTCATATGGTCTTCCACGTGGTACAGCATCTAATACTTTTCCACATTTAGCACATACATGTTTTGAAGGTTTTTTATGTTTATGGTGTATAACTTTTCTTCCACCAGGAACTCTTTTAGTTACATTTTTAAATGTTCCTGTTCTAAATTTAGGTGCTGGCATATTCTGTTTTCCTCCTTTTTAATTTATTAATTTATAAAAGCTTTATATTTACTACTTTTGTTAATCTTTTTTTTTGGTTACTAGTTCATTGTGTCAAGTCCAAATATTCTTCTAAATAGGAAACTCATAGCAAATGATGAGAGTATATACCATCCGAAGAAGTTTATTGTAAGTGGATTTGACTGTGTCCAGAAGATATTCCATATAGGCATAAGCAGTAAGTAGAATTGTGGTCCTGTAATATTAATTACAACATTACTTATTGTAGAGTTAAATACTAATCCTGAGTATATAATGAATACTGGAATCATTGTAATTATAGTTGGTTTCATCTGCATTTTCATAAGTTCCATATTCTGAGGCATGAGCTCTTGTTGTTTTTTCTGAGCTTTTGCCATTGCCTTTGGATCTCCTGATGATTGAGCGTCTCTGAACATTTGCTGAACTTCTTTCATTTCATCTTGAAGTTCATGCATTTTATCATAATCAATTAACCATTTTTGAAGTATTACAATAAATAATGATATTATTGCTGCAACTACAAAGATAGTTAAAACTGGATTTGATGGTGTAGGATCAAGACTCATTAATGGATTAAAAATAAAATCCAAGTCAAGTCCAAAACGACCTGAGGCTACCATAATAAATCACTTTTTTTTTCTTATGATAAAATATCTACAATTTCAGATACAGCATCTTCTAGTCCATCGTCATTATTTTGAACCATTGCCACGGTACATCCAGTTTGTACTGCATAACTCATAGCTGTAGCTCTTGACATTTGTTGATGTAAATCAATTTCATCAGTATATTCAATATCACGTACACGTGTATCATCATTTAAACGTCTGAACATGATTTCACTAGGTTCAGCTTCAATTAGTATAAATTGTGTTGGCTGTAACTCTTCTAATACCCATATTGGTAATCCTGGAAGGAAACCTTTAGGAGTTTTAATAGTACAATGTGTATCTATAATAACATCATCATCTTGTGCCATTTCATGAATTCTTTCAGCTGCCTTTTTTTGAACATCTTTCTGAATTTCAGGATCAAGTTTTCTCATATCATCCCGGGATTCTACTAATCCTTTTTCGGATGCTATATCAAACATGATATTACCATAGTTAATGTTGACATAATCAACTTCTTCTAATACTTTATTAAGTACTGTTGTACTACCAGTACCAGGGATTCCTGCAAGTACTACTATGTTCATTATAATCACTTCTTAAGTTTTTGTAAAATATTTTTTTTTAATTATTTTATATTTTCTATTAATTTTTTTTTCTTAGTTAAAAAATTTATTTCATAAAAAAATATGATAAAAAAGATAAAGAAAAAAAGTGAAGAAAAAAACTTTTTTTCTAATTTTATTATATTTTCATCTTTTTTTTAACCAATTTTATTCATTACCAAAGAATCTTCTCATCATAGGATGCATATCCATGAGTTGTTCTTTTGCAATATCTTCATATAATCTATATACTATACCAACAGTTAAAAGTACCCCTGTACCTCCACCTAGAGCTCCAGTTAAGTCTGCCCCAAATGCAAGAAGTCCTACAAATGCTCCACCAAGTACTGTGATTGGTGGTATGTATTTGTCCATAATTTTTCTGAAGTGAACTTTACTATTTCTAAATCCTGGAATTTGAACTCCCATTTCAGATAATTGTTTTGCAACTTGTTTAGGACCAATTCCACTAATTTCAACCCATAAAAGAGCAAAGAGGATACAAAGTCCTACAAATACAATTGCATAAATTAATACACGAAGTGGATCTGTAAATAGTACAGAAATACTTGATGGTGTAGTTAGATAATATGCAACCCCACTAATAGGTTGTCCTTGTGATACTTCTCCAAGTATTGGGAAACCTATTGACTGGAACAATCCTGCAAATAATTGTACATTTAAAAACAATGCACTTACTAATATTACAGGCATGTTACTAGCATATACAAATTTTAATGGATATTTTGAACGTGCACCTTTAACTCCACCATATGATAATGGAATTTCAACACGCATACATTCTGCATATACAACAATAAGGAATACTGCAATTGTTGCAATGATTGGAATAAGTAAACTAAAGTTAGGTTGTCCAACCATAAGTGAGTAAATAAATGCTGGAAGTTTTCCTGCTGGAACATTTGTACCAGTTGCAGGAAGGAAGTTAAATGTACCTACAAGTATTTGTTCTGCAACTCCTGCTGCAATGAAAAGACCGATACCACTACCGAATCCCCATTTACTTACAACTTCATCCATGTAAATTATTAATATACCACCAAGAACCATTTGAATTATAAGAATTAATGTATATTCATCAGATATTGGAGGAAGTGATCCTGTAAATACTAGAATAATTCCCTCAAAGAGTGTGAATATAATTGCTAATAATTTTTGTGTTCCTTGAAATGCAGACTTATCTTCAGGTTTTGATAAATCTAGATTTATCAGCTTACCACCAACTAATAGCTGCATTACAATTGAAGCAGTTACTATTGGTCCAATACCTAAAGTAATAATTGAACCAAAACTACCTGCCATTACTGATCTTAACTGTGCGAATTGATCTATAGCCGTAGGACTTAGACCAAAAAGTGATACTTCTGTTAATAAAAAGTATAGTATTAATATTATTCCTGTCCATTTTAATTTATCTTTAAAGTCAACATGCCCTTTAGGTGTGGCAACGTGAGGTAAGAGAGAATAAAATGGTTTTATACTATCTAGTGATGACATATCTACTACCCATGAAAAGAAATATAAGGTTATTATATTTCCCATTCTAAAAAATATTAATTAAATATTTTTAGTTTTTCTTATTATTTTTTCATAGAAAATTAATAATTATTTTATATCTTTTTTTCTAAATAATTTCTGCTACTCCACCAGCATCTTCAATTTTTGCAATTGCACTTTTTGAAAATTGTGGTGCTTTTATTGTCATAGCTTCTGATAATGAACCTTTACCTAGTACTTTGTTGTATCCTAGTTCTGTAATATCAATTACAATTTGTCCATCTTCTTTAGTTGCAATTTCAGCATCTAAATATTTTTCAACATTATCATTTATTGTTGATAAGTTAATTGGGTTAAATTTTTGTATTGTTTTTTGTGGACGTTTAAATCCGTATTTACCAAAGTGATTTGGATCGTTAATTACCATCCAAGTTTTAAGGTGTTTATTTCCACCAGCAAGTCCTCGACCTCCGCGGTGTCCTGCACCTCTTCGTTTTTTAGTACAACCTCCACCTACAGATCTTGAACCTCTTTGTTTTCTGATTTTTTTAGTTTTACGAATCATCTTTCATACACCCTAGATCATTTTTTCAATTAATTCATTAATATTTTCAGATCTGTAACCAAGTGATCCGCCTTCTGTATAAGGTTTTTTAGTACCTTCATAACCTTTTCTAGGTGGGTTTAAACGGAAGATTGGTTTTAAACCTGCATCTTTCATTGTTGTTTCTTGGTTAAATATTGCTGTTGCTAATGCATCAACTGAGTCATAGTCAGTGTTTTCTTTAACATATTCATCAGTTACTCTTTTATCACCTGGAAGTCTTCCACGTACACTTATTAATTCTTTAAGTGTATCTTCTGAAATTTCTCCCCATGTGATGTAATCTTTACCTTTTTGAAGCATTCCATCATAACTTGGTGTTTCTGGAATTACTGTAGCATGGCTGATTCTTGTAAGATTGAGCATGTTAAGGTTGTCTGCTATATTCTTTTTAATTCCGGTTCTTCCACGAACTCTTATTACTGCATACATATTATTTCTACTCCTTACATTAAATCTTAGATTACTCCAAGTTCTTTAAGTTCTTTTTCTGATGCTTTTACACTGGATAATGCTTTAAGAGCGTCAAATACTGCTCCTGCAAAGTTAATTGTAGTCTGTGTTTGTCCACGTGTCATAGACCATACATCTGCTACTCCTGCAAGACCAAGTATAGTTTTTCCTACATCTCCAATAGCAAGTCCTACTCCTGCTGGTGCTGGGATAAGTGTTACATTTACACTACTCATTTTACCATCAACTTTATATGGTACGGTGTGTCTTCTTCCACATCCACAACCCCAATCTCCACAACCTCTTTGTACTTTAATTAGGTTGTATTTTGCTTCGTCAACTGCTTTTCTGATAGCAGGTCCTACTTCTTGAGATTTACCTTCTCCAAGACCTACGTATCCATTTCTGTTTCCTACAGCTACGATTACTCTAAAGTTAACTTTTCTACCAGATTTGTGCATTCTTTGAACAAGGTTAACATCCATAACTTCTTCTTCAAGATCTGGTAATAGTGCGTCAACAATTTCTAATTCCATTATTGGAAGTCCTTTTTCTAATATTTGATCAATATCTGTGATTTCACCGTCTTTTACTTTACGTCCAAGTTCGGTTTTTGGTTCCCAGTTTTCCATATTGAACCTATTAGAGTTGTTCTTGTTGTTTGATCTATTTGATCTTTTGCTCATTGTGTTGCCTCATCTATTTTTTCTTTAACGCTTTCGAAATGATCTGGTATTTCTTCTGGAGATAATCCACATCTTATATAATTTGCGAATTTAACGTTTTTCTCATCTTCATCCATACTTTTTGCATATTCTGCAATGTGTTCTCCTCTGATTCTGGATTCATCAGGTAATACAACATCATTGTGTGGTACTTCTAATCCAGCATCTAGTGCTCCTTTTAATGCTGCATATATTTTTGTACCTCTAATTGATGGTTGAAGTCCAATATCTAGTATGGTTTCATCAAATCCTTCAGCTAATGCTTTTTTACCAAATAAGTATCCGGTTAAGTAAGCAGCGGATGTGTTTTTACCATTTCCTAACCATCCAAATTCTTTTAATTGTTTGGAGTTAGCTGAAACTAGTGTTTCATCACCGTTTTCTCCGATTTTAATTAATTGAATAATTGTATGATTAGAAGTAACTCTAACAACCATTCTTGTTTTATTAAGGTCTACTAATTTATATCTTTGATTGTAATTAGTTTTTCCTTCTCTTCTTCTTTTGAAATGTACTTTATAAGTTGCGCTACGTGCCACTTCTATTCCTCCACTTCTTTAAGCATTCCGTGATCTTTTGCATAAGTTTTCATGTAAGATTTACTTCTGAATGATCCACCTTTTGCCATATTATATAATTTACGATAGGTTGTTCTATCAATTTCATCGTTTTCACGCATATCTTTTAGAACAACTCTAAGTGCACGAATGGTACTCATCCATGCTTGTTTTTTAGGAGTTCTTGCGTGTTTTGCCCCTTTTCTACTACCTTGACCTTTTCTTCTTCCTTTACTTTTTTGTTCAGCGTTCTTTTTACTTCTAAAACTGCTTATTCCATTAACAGGTTTTGCTTTGATGATTCCATCATTGATCAAAGCTTTAATACTGTTTCTTGTGATTGCTCTTGAAACTTCTTCTATGTGTTCTGGATCAATCCATACCCTGTTGACTCCTACTTTTAGGATTTTTGCAGCTAATTTTTTCTGTGTAGTAAGATTCATGAAAATCCTCCTAATAATAAAATAATAAATTATTAAATTATAAGTAATTAGATTAAATAGTTTTGTAATGTATTCAAATAATATAAACCCTTTATTGAACCATTACAGTAGTTAATTTAATCTTAATTTAATAATTTTACCCCTAATGTTTTAGCTTCTGCTTCTATTGCTTGTCTTTTTCTTTTTCCTACTGCTGCTGCTATTCTTGCTGCATCAGTTTCAGGATTTAAAGCTTTGATTTGTTCAACATTTTCAACTAGTATGTCATTGTAACCTGAAGGATGTAATCCTCTGGTTGCTTTTGGACAACGGTATCCAATTCTAGCCATTGCTGGTTTACGTGCTTGGTATCGTCGTCTTTTACTTAGTTTACCTCTAGGTCTACGGTAACTATCACCAAGTTTTTTATATCTCCAATATTCTTGTCTTTTGAAGGTTGGTTTTTTAGTCATAAGTAACTTCCTCTATTAAATTTTTATTCATCTATTTCTTCCTGTTTTTTATCCACTAAGTAGATTCCGTCTTGGAATATACGAGGGTCTCTTCCTTTAATTTTGGTTGCTTGTTCAATGTTTGCCATTGTTTGACCAACATGTTCTTTGTTAACACCAGTAATTGTTACATTATCCCCTTTTACTGATACTTTTACATCATCACCAATAATTTTTGCTGTACGTGGACTTCTTTCTCCAAGGAAGTTGTCTATTGTTACAAGTTTACCTTTTACTTTCACTGTCATAGGGAAGTGAGCGTAAACAATTTTCATTTTGTAAGTAAAACCATGTTTTACACCATATATCATATTTGTAATATGAGATCTGATTGTTCCAACCATAGCTTTATCTTTTTTATTTGGGAATGCTACGGAAACTGTAACTTCATCATCATCTTTAGATACAGTGATATTATTATGGTCGAAGTTTCTCTTAATTTCTCCGCCATCACCTTTAACTGTTACATCTGAACCATCTATGGTTACTGTAACTCCTTCTGGGATAGGGATTGTCTCTGTAATTTCTGCTAAATTAACCATTATTTTTCACCTAAAAATTTAATATACATATACTAATAATCTTCCACCAATACCTGCTTCTTTAGCTTCGTGGTGTGTCATTACACCTTGAGGTGTTGTTACAATTAGTATACCAAAGTTTTTTGCTGGTAAGTATCTTTTCTCAAAGTCTTCGAATTCTGTATTTTTTACAGCATGACGTGGTTTGATAACACCACATTTGTTAATGTTACCATTTAATTCTACATTAAATATACCAGCTTTTCCATCATCAACTAATTCGAAATTTCCTATATAATTTTCCTTTTGCATTGTACTTAATACGTGACCTATGAGTTTTGATGCTGGTCTTATTGTACAACTATCATTGTGTTGTAACTCATTGTTTCTTATATTTGTTAATGCATCTGCAAGAGGATCCATAAGAGTCATTCTTTAAACACTCCTTCAATTTTAGTTATATTTTTTAAATCCGATTTTTGGAGCTATTTCTCTAAAGCATTGACGGCATAAGTTAAGTCCGTATCTTCTTACAATAGCAGAATGATCTCCACATCGACTACATTCTCTAGCTGCTTTTCCATATTTTTTTGCCACAAGTTTCACCTTCATCTATTCTTCTATGTTAACTTGGAATTTTTCTTTCATTAATTCCATTGATTCTTCTTTTGTTACGCGTTGTGTTTGTGGTATTTTTTTAGGTCTTAATCTTCTTTCTTTGATTCTGTGACCTGGTTTTTGGAATGTTACAGAAACATCCATACCGAAAATTCCTATATCAGGGTCGTATCTTACACCAGGAATATCAATATGTTCACGAATACCGAAGGATACATTTCCTTCTTCATCAAATTGTGAAGCTTTTATTCTGTTTTCTAGTCCACTTAAAACCATGGAAATAATTTTATCAGCTTTTTCTCCTCTAAGTGTTACTTTACATGCAATTGGTTGTTTTTTTCTTATACCAAATTCAGGGTTTGTAACTTTTGAGTATGTTCTAACAGGTTTTTGATCTACAAGAGTTTCAATAAGTTTTTCTGCTCTTGTTAGTTTTTCTCCACCTTCACCTACACCAATGTTTACAGTTGCTTTTGCAATGTATGGTTTTTCCATTACGTTCATGACTAGTCATCTCCTAATAATGATATAACTGGTTTGTCATTTCCTACAACAAATACATAATCTGCAAGTGTGATAAATGTACCATCTTCTGTATCCATTAATACAGTGTTTGCTTTGGATGATTTTGTAATGTTAATTTCACGAATGATTCCATATTCACCTGTGTGTTTACCACCAGTAATTAATCCAATTGATCCTTCTTCAAATTTTATTGAATCTGAAATTTTTTGATCAGGAATATTTAATAGTAATACATCACTTGTGTTGTATTCTGTTGCATCATCTACGATAACATTTCTTCCATCATGTAAGTTTAGTTGTGTTTTTCCACCTTTAATTGTGGTTTTATCTTCTATACTTGCAAGTTTGAATGTTGAATCTTTTTCATCAATATCTTTTAGTACTAATCTTCCTTTTTCATCTTGTAGTAATCTGAAGCTTTTATTAATTTTTGGTATTGAGATAATATCCATGAATCCCACTGGGAATCTGTGATCTTTTCTTGGTGTACCATCAACTAATACATCACCATTATTAAGGATGATTTTAGCTTCACGAGTATTTTTTGCTACTCCTAAAATTTCTCTTAAAACCATTACAAGAGGTATTGATTTATCTAAAGCATGTGGTCCTGCACTTGACTTGGTTGTCCAAGTTTCTTCTTTTTTGTGAATAGGCCATGTTTTTGGTGCTTTATATCTTTTTAAGTGTTTTCTTGATCCCATATTTGCCATGTTTATAACTTCCTATTTAATGCCTCATTACGTCTTTCGTCATCTAGATATATTTCAGTGATAACTAAGTTTGATGGGTGAATTGGTTGATATAATTTTGAACCATCTTGTTTTTGACTTGATGCTCCATCAACTAGAACACGGTATCTTTTAAGATCTACACCTTCAACTTTTCCTTCAGTTCCTTTAAAGTCACCACGTACTATTTCAACTTCATCTCCTTTACGTACAGGGAATGATCTTCTGTTGAACTCTTTTCTAAGTGCATCTGATAAGTGTACACTCATTGAGTTGTGACGTTTGTGTAGTGGTGCTGTATATAATTCTTTACGTTGTTTTCTTGGTTGTTTTGATTTTGACATAAAAAATATCTCCCATGTTTATACGATTATACTTGCAGCACTACCAATTGCAGGCCAGAGATCTGCAGCTTCTTTAGCAATAGGTCCTCTTACTTCTGAACCTTTAAGTACTCCATCTTCTGTGATGATTACAGCTGCATTATCTTCAAATTTAACTCTTAGACCATCTGCTCGTCTGAATTCTTTTTTCTGACGTACAATAACTGCTGTTGTTACTTCACGTCTCATGTCTGCTGTTCCTTTTTTAACTGAAACAACTACCATGTCACCGACTCCTGCAGTTGCAAGTCTTCTTCTTACTCCTTTAAATCCTTTTACGGATATAATTTCTACTTCACGTGCTCCGGTATTGTCTACACATTGAAGTCTAGCACCGATTGGAAGTGATTTGGAGACACTTGATGTTATTGCTTTCATAGTATCTATTCTCCTTCTTTAACTTCTACTAGCACAAAATGTTTAGTTTTACTTAGTTGTCTGCATTCTGCAATTTTAACAGAATCTCCAACTTTTACGTCAAGACAATCTGGTTTGTGTGCTTGTATTTTAGATTTTCTTTTTTCGTATCTTTCATATTTTTTAATGTACTTATAGAAACTTCTTTCTACTGTTATTGTACGATCTGCCTTATCACTTGTAACTGTTCCTTCTATAATTTGACCTCTCACAGGGAGTTCACCGTGAAATGGACAGTTAGGATCTTGACATTCTTTTTCTGGTTGCTCTACATTAATGCCTACCATATTATTCACCTAATTTTATTAAATTTCTTCTTTATCCGGTCTTCAGGGCGGGCTACAATATATTTTCCTTCGACTAAAACAATCTTATCTTCAGGTAAGTAGAGTTTAAATTCCACTTGGTCTTTAATAAGACGTTTTTCATCATCACCCGTATCTACAACTAGTGTATTACGTGTTTCATCTATAATTTTCCCTTTAATTCCAACACATTCTTTATGGTTACTATCTGTAACTTCAATAGTTAAACCAATAAATTCATGTCGAAATACATTTTGTGGAGTTATCATTGTTTAAAACACCCACATTATTAATTTAATTAATGTTCCCTGGATTTTTAAATAAAAAATTATTTATACCAAAATAGCTGGCTTTTTTTTATCATCTTTTTTTTATTTAAAAATTCTAATTTAAATCTTCACTTTTCACAAATAAGATCTAAAAAAATTTATCTCTTTTAATCCTATTTGATTTCTATAGTATCTGAGGAAAAACCCATTCCTGCAAGTACTTCTTTAACTTTACGTTTATGGTCTCCTTGAAGCTCAATTTGACCTTTTTTGGAAGTACCTCCACAAGCACATTTAGATTTAAGAGTTTTTGTTAACTCACGTATATCTATATCATGTTCATCAATTCCTTCAACTATAGTCATAAGTTTACCAAATCGACGACGTACTGTATATACTTTAACCTTTTGAACTTCACGTGCTATTTCCTCACAGACACATAAGTCTTCTGGAAGACCGCATATTTCACAGATTTTCATCTCTAGTTTATTCTCCCTGTTTTTGTTTTTCTTCATTCATTATAGTAAGAACACGGGCAATAGTTCTTCTAGTTTCTTTGATTTTACCAGGATTGTCCACACCAGATACTGAACCTTTTCCAATTAATGTATCATACTCTGCATGAAGTTCATTAAGTTTGTTTTGAAGTTCATCTAGGCTTAAATCTCTTAGTTCTTTACTTCTTAAAATAACCATAACGAAATTCCCCTTATTCTTCTAATGTTTCCATTACTTCTTCTGTAATTTCTTCGATTTCTGATTCATCTGCAAGTTCTTCAAGTATATCTTCACCAGTAATTTCTTCTTTAATGGTGTCAACACTTTCTTCACTATTTGCTGCTGGTTTAATTTCTTCAACTTCTCCATCAGCTTCGATGATTTCTATGTTATCAGGTAAAACTACTTCAGGTGGCATGATTCTTACATAAATTCCAAGTACTCCAGGTTTAAGTTGTACTGTTGCAAATCCTTCTTTTACGTGTTTTATTGAAGGTTCTCCACATTTTTTTATGTAACCATCATTGAACTTTGCACAAGCTGATCTTGAACCTCTGATTTTACCAGAAATTGTAACTTCTACCCCTTGAGCTCCAGCAGACATAATTCTTCTAATAATAGAATATGCTACACGTCTAAATTGCATTCCTCTTTGAAGCATTGCAACAACTTTATGTGCCATGATTCTTGGATTTAATTCTGGAATTTCAACTTCTTTAACTTCCACTTGAGGATTTTCTAGGTCGAAATTGTTTTTAAGTGTTTTTGTAATTGATCTTACAGTTTTTCCACCACGACCGATAACCATACCAGGTTTTTCAGCATAAACAATAACCATTGTTCCTACAGGTGTAACTTGAATATCCATTCCACCGTAACCTGCACGTTCTAGTTTTTCTTCTAGATATTCATCTATTCGTGTTCTTTTTAATCCTTCTTTTACGAAATCTTTTTCAATCATGTGTATTTAGGCCTCCCCTAATACGATTTGAATGTGTGTAGTAGGTGTGTTTGAAGGGCTTGCTCTACCAAATGCTCTTGGTGTCCAACCTCTTATAATTACCCCTCTATTTGCAGATGCATGAACTAATTTAAGGTTTTCTACATCTAAGTCACTGTTTTCTGCGTTTGCTTCAGCATTTTCTAAAACTTTAAGAATTGCAGCAGCTGCTTTAACAGGGTATCTTCCTGATGACCATCCTACAAGTTCTGATCTGTGACCAACTTTTTTGTTGTGTCTTTTAAATGGTACAACTGTTTTTTTAGCAACAACATCTTCTAAGAATGCTTTAGCATCTTCTAAGTACATGTTACGAATAGATCTACAAATTTCCACAGAGTGTTTTGGAGATATTTTAAGGTTGTGACCTGCTGCTTTTGCTATTTTTTCATCAGGTTTTGGTTGATATGAGTAAGTATTTTTCTTTGCCATATATAACTATCTCCCTATCTATTTAAGTGGTACAAACATTGATGATCTTGTAGCTCCCATACCTGGGTCTCCGTGTTGTACTCTTCCACGAGTTTGTGCAAACTCTCCAAAGTAGCATCCAATCATTTCTGGTTTTATTGTAACTTCTATGAAGTCTTGTCCATTGTAAATACCAAATGTGTATCCTACCATGTTTGGAAGTACAATCATGTCACGACAATGTGTTTTTATAACTATTGGTCTTCCACTATCATTTTTCATGTCTTTAACTTTTTCCATTTTTTCAAGAACTTTTTCTTGTCTTGGTAAAAATCCTCTTTTAAGAGATCTTCTTTGTCTTGATGGTAATAATTCTATAACTTCATCAAGTGACATATCTTGAAGCTCTTCAAGAGTGTATCCTCTAAATTTAAAAATCTTACGAGCCAATTAAGTGCCTCCTTTATCCTATCGTCTTTTACCTGTACGTCTAGCTGCTATGGAACCAACTTTTCTACCTGCAGGTGCATGTCTTGAGATAGTAGTAGGTCTTCCTGGGTGTTGTCTGTTACCTCCACCGTGTGGGTGATCTACAGCGTTCATTGCAACCCCTCTAACAGTCATCATTTTCTTACCTTTAGCTTTTAAAGCATGGTATCTGTTACCAGCTTTAAGGAATGGTTTATCTTTACGTCCTCCACCTGCTACAACTCCTACAGTTGCACGACTTCTAGGGTTAAATGCTTTTAATTCACCAGATGGTAATTCTATCATTGTTTTACCAACATCGTGGGTGATTAATGATGCATATGTACCAGATGATCTTACGAATTTTCCACCATCTCCAGGGTTGTTTTCAATGTTGAATACTGGAGTTCCTTCTGGAATTTCACTTAATGGTAATGTGTTTCCTGGTTCTACAGGTGCTGATACACCTACTTCTATTTCATCATCTATTGCAATACTTTCTGGTGCAAGAACTAATTTTTCTTCACCATTTTCAAATTTAACAATTGCAACAGGTGCTGATCGTCCAGGATCGTGAATAATATCTGTAACTATACCTTTTAAACTTCCTTCACGTTCAAATTTATCATATGATCGGTATGCTACTTTTCCTCTGAATCTGTGTGATGAACTACGATATGTTGGAGTTCCTCGACCTCTTCTTTGAATAATCAATCTTTTTCCCATAATCATTCCTCCTATTAATATTTACTATCTTTAGAATACACCTAAACTTATAGCTATATCTTCAGCTATTCCAGATTCTTCTACTTCAATAGTAGCTACTTTTTCTCCTCTAGGAGTAATGTGTGTATTTACACTTAATACTTTTGTTTCGTATAATTCTTGGAAAGCATCTTTAATTACTCTTTTATTAGCAGATCTACGAACAACAAATGTGATTTTGTTTTCATCATAAATTTGATTCATTGTCTTTTCTGATAAACGTGGTTTTATTATTACTGAATATGGATCCATAATAAACTAACTCCTATTTTGTTGGAATAAATCTCCAAGCTTTTCTATAGCAGATTTTGTGTAAATTGTTAATCTTCCTGCGTGTGTTCCTGGTGCAAGTAATTCAGCATTGATATTGTTTACTTCTACAACATCTACTCCAGCATGGTTACGTGCTCCGAGTTTGATTCCACGGTCATTACCAACAACTACAAGAGGTCCACTTGGTGTTCTGTATTTTCTTCCTCTTAGTTTTCCTTTACCAGATTTAATTTTTCTTCCTTTTTTAGCTCTTACAATATCATCCATGATACCTAAGTTTTTGAAGATTTCTCTGGTTTCTTTAGCTGTTTTAATGGTTTCTAATTCATCATCTACAATGAAAGGTACTTGTTCAAGATTTGAAACTTGATGTCCTCTTTTTTCAACTAAGTTTTTATTAGCTGTTGCTGCAATTGCAGATCTGATAGCTAATATTCTTTCTTTTTTATTTACTTTTTCATGATAAATTGTATTTACTCGTGGAGGGTGTGCTTTTCTACCACCAATTGATTGTGGTACAAATGCTGCTTTTGATGAACCTTTTACACGAGGTACCATTGCAACTCCTCTACCGGAACCAAAAGACTCTGCTGTGGTTCTTTTACCAGCCATTGGATCTGATCCCCATGGTTGGATTCTTGCGGTTTGTGAAGAAATTACAGCTCTTTTAATTACATCAGGTCTGTATGTTTCCTCAAATATTTCTGGGAGTTCAATTTCGTCAGTGACTTCGCCTTTTAATGAATAAACGTTAACTTTTGCCATAATAATCACTCTTTATATTTAGACTCCCTGTTTTGAAGTTGTGCTTATGTAAGATATTTCTGGAGCTGTTGCATCTTTACTTGCATTTCTTACTCCTTTTCTTAAAACAACTAATCTTTTGGATGGTCCTGGTAATGAACCTTTAACTACTATATAATTGTTTTTAACAAGTCCATATTTTACAAATCCACCATCTGGGTTTATTAAATCAACCTCAGATTCATTTCCTATTTTCAGGAGTTTTTTATTATATTCTGTTCTTTTATGATAACCCATTTGACCTTGCATTGCTACGGTCCACATTGTTCTATTAGGTGTCCATGGACCAATAGAACCAACGTGTCTTTCTATACCACTACGTGCTGCTTTACCATATTGGATTCTTACACCGAATCTTTTTACAGGTCCTTGAACTCCTTTACCTTTGGTGGTTGCTATTGCATCTGTAAATTCTCCTTCTTCAAATACATCTTGAGGAGTTACTTCTTGTCCTAATACACTTATTGCATAGTCAAGTTTATCTTGTACAGTTTTTCCACCTACACCGAATTCAAGTACTTCTGGTTTTTTCTTAGGCACACTGGTGAGTTTTGGTTTTGTGTGAACTAGAACTCTTATGTCAGCAATTTCATCGATTCTGCTTTTTAAATCTTCAAGTTTTGATTCCACATCTTCAAATTTTGGAACTGAGATTTTTCTTGATAATTCTTCATCTAAATTATCATTTGCGAGTACATCGGTTAATGTTTTTAATCCGTATGTTGTTTTTGTGTAAGCTCTAATTCCCAACACTACTAAAGGTGGTGCCTCTAATATTGTAACTGGAACTGATAGTTCCATGTTTTCTGTTGGAGAACCTTTTCTAGAATCCAGAGCCGTCACGTGGGTCATACCCACCTTGTATCCTGCGAATCCGAGCAGTCCAGCCTCGTCAGATTCTGGCCAGGTACTTACACTAGGTGTTTCCTTAGCCACTCTTTTACGTGGACTGAATGCAACCGATCCTTTTCTTGGTTGGTGATGTCTAGTCATGTCATTTTCTCCTTTATATTTAAAATTTTATCTAATAAATAATGTTCTTATTAAAACATCGTTATTTACAAAAGTTATTTTTACATAAAGTACCCTATTCTAGATTTAAAATATTAAAAATTGCTAGTGTACTAACTAATGCTTCCTCAGTCCTAACGGTTTCAGTACCTTGTTTAGGAACTGTGTTAATCTCATAATCAAGTTTTCGCTCATTTATTAAGCTGTTTATTCCAGAGTATGGACCTCCAAATAAAATAGCAACATGTTGAGCTTGTTTGATACTGTTTTGAACCTCATCAAGAATAGAAATAATGTTAGGAGCATATTTTGATGTACCAATAACCAAGTCTGGTTTATTTTTCATCATGGTTATGCTGTCATAGAGGTTACGGTCACTAGTAATTGTCTTATATCCCCAATAAACGCTATCAGGTTCATCAGGTTCAACTAAAATTTCTTTACCTAGTCTTTCAATTCTAAAGCTAAGTACTTTATTAACACTTAGTTTCTCTTTACATAATGCAGGACGATCTAATCCAATATCTACTATTGTTCCTTTACGGACACGTTTGGTTGTTAGACCTTGTCTAAAATCTCCTACTTCACATTCATCTGTTAATGGATGATGTGGAGTTCTAAGTGGTGGAAGTATTCCTACATTTTTCAGCTCCGGTGTAATCGGAAATACTTGTTTTCTTAAGTATTGAGGTGTATCCATGTATTCTAGGATAGTTTTCATATAGAGAGCATCATCCCTACTACCTCCGTCTGAATTATCATTGTAAATAACTATGTTATTAGCCCTAAATAGAGCAGCGTATCTTCCTAATAATCCAACTTTATATGTTCTAATTTTTGAATCTTTTGTCTCTGCCAAATAACTATTTGGTATGAATATTGATAATTTTTCCATAATAGATTCTCTATTTAAAAACATATTAAAAATTTTAGGAAAGATAAGTATCAGTTGGAATACTATTATATATATAACTTTTAAACTATATATAAGTTTGTTATTTATAAAACAAAAAATTATAAAAAAAAGTATATTAAATAACTAAAAAATCATTTAAATTAGCTAAAAATAAATAAGAGGGGGTGAATTATAAAAATAAGTTTAATTAAGTTCAAACTTTATATTTTATTATTGATTAGCTCTTTTATTATTTTCTTCAACAAGTCTGTTCATATAACTATTTACAGATGTTGAAATTGCTGCAACCTTCTTAGGTGGAAGGAATGTGGATTTATATTTACGTATCTTTTCTTCATCTTCAAGAACAACTGCTTCAATTGCAGATATAAGTTCAGGTCTATTTTCTTCAATAAAGCTTGTATCAAGATTTGCTTTTTTGAAGTTTTCATTTTGCATTAATGCTTTATGGAATGGTATTGTAGTTTTAACACCAAGTACAATAAATTCATTTAAAGCACGAGTCATACGAGCAATAGCTTCTTCACGATTATTTCCATGTACAATAAGTTTTGCAATCATTGAATCATATATTGATGGAATTGTATATCCATTATATACTCCACTATCCATACGTACACCAATTCCACCAGGAGAACGGTAACCTACAATCTTACCAGGTGTTGGTACAAAATCATTAAGTGGATCTTCAGCATTTATACGACATTCAATTGCATGACCATTTACATGAATATCATCTTGAGTATAACTTAATCTTTCTCCTGCTGCTACTTTTATTTGTTCTTTTACTAAGTCTACTCCAGTTATAGCCTCAGTAATAGGGTGTTCTACTTGTATTCTTGTGTTCATTTCAAGGAAGTAATAATCACCATTTGAATACATAAATTCAATTGTTCCAGCACTGTTATAATCTACACTTTTTGCTGCTTTTACTGCAGATTCACCCATTCTATCACGAAGTTCTTCTGTCATTATTGGTGATGGTGCTTCTTCAATTAATTTTTGATGACGTCTTTGTATTGAACATTCACGATCACATACATGTATTGTATTTCCATAGTTATCAGCCATAATCTGGAATTCTATGTGTCTTGGTCTTTCAACATATTTTTCCATATATACAGTTCCATCTCCAAATGTAGCTTCAGCTAGGTTTTGTGTTGATTCAATAGCACGTACTAGTTCATCTTCTTCATATACAACACGCATACCAATTCCTCCACCACCGGCTGAGGATTTAATTATTACAGGATATCCAATTTCTTTTGCTCGAATTTTTGCTTCATCCATATCAATTATTGGTTCTTTATCCCCTGGTACTGTTGGTACACCTATTTTATTCATTAATTGTTTGGATTTTATTTTATCTCCCATTGTTTCTATCGCATTTCGTCTAGGACCAATTAATGTCATACCATTTTCTTCACATCTTTCACCTAGTATTGGGTTTTCTGATAAAAATCCATATCCTGGGTGTATTGCATCAGCTCCTGTATCTATTGCAATATTCATTATTTTATCAATGTCAAGGTATGATTGTGCTAGTACTGATGAATTTAGTGCTACTGCTTCATCTGCATATTTTGCAAAGAGTGCTGTTTTATCAGCATCAGAATATATTGCTACAGTATCTACACCTAATTCTTTACATGCTCGTGATATACGTATTGCAATTTCTCCACGATTTGCAATTAATACTTTATCAAACATTTTAAACTTATATCCCCCTAATTATTTTGTTTGTTAATTATCAGTTTTTTTCTCTAAAAATTTTGTATGATTATTTATATAATAATAAAATAAAACTTAACTTATTTTTTATCTAAAATCTTTTTGTTTAACATAAAAAAAATTCTTTATTTCCTCTTTTGTTTTTTCTATCATACATTATATTAAGATATATATTATATATGATATTTAATTAATATAATAATTTAGTATTAAAGATAAAGAAAATTATAAAATACATAAGACTTAATAATATTTATAACATAAAATAGAATAAATATAAAAAATAATAATCCTTTTTAATATTATAAGTTAATATAAAAAAAGGAAAAATAAAGTTAAGCATCAAAAAATAACAAAATAATTTAAAAAAATTTATTTTTTTTTAAGAGCACATTTTTTTGGGTTATAGAAATGATAAGAAAAAAAATACTTAAAAATATTGAAGATACATACACAACAGAACAAGAATTATTAAAAAGCCTAGATATAACACATGAAAAATTAAAAGAACACATCTTAAAATTAAAAGATGTAGGCTATAAAATAGTATATGATGAAGAAAAAGGATATAAACTACAAGAAACACCTGATATCCTAGCACCATATGAAATAAGTCGAGGACTAAAAACTGAAAAAATAGGAAATAGCATTCACTTCTATGACGAATTAGAATCAACAAATGATACAGCAAAAAAATTTGTAAAAGAAGATGCAAAAGAAGGAACAGTAATCATTGCTGAAAAACAAACTGCAGGAAGAACAAGAAAATACGATGGATGGGTATCACCAGAAGGTGGAATCTACATGACCATCATCCTAAGACCAGATGTACCACTAATTGAAGCATCAAAACTCACAATTGTAACAGGAGTAGCAATAGCAAAAACCTTACATGACAAATTTGGAATAAATGCAGGAATTAAATGGCCAAATGATATACTTATAGATGATAAAAAAATAGCAGGAATACTAACAGAAGCTGTGACAAACTACTCAACAAGTGAACTTGAAGCAGTACTTGTAGGAATTGGAATCGATGTAAACATAGAAGATGAAGATATCCCAGAAGAACTACAAGATGTAGCAACAACAGTTAAAAAAGAAATTAACGAAGAATTAAAACGAGCAGATATTCTACGTGTATTCTTATACATCTTCGAAGAATTATATGAAGAATTTAACAAAGGAAACTTCAAATACATAGTATCAGAATGGAGAAGATTATCATCAACAACAGGAAACAGAGTAAAAGTATATAAAAATGGACGAGTACTATTTGCTGATGCTGTAGGAATAACCAACGAAGGAATACTAATTGTAGAAAAAGATGATGGAAAACTTGAAAAAATAACATCAGGAGAAGTAGAAATACTAAAATAAAAAAAAAGTGTAGTTAAATACACACTTCTCATCACCCTCTTTTAATTACTTTTTTTTTAAATATTTTTTTTGGGATAAGTGATTTTTCTTATTAATGGTTATTTACTAAAAAATTATGAAAATCATCTGGGATGTAATGCTTATTTTACTTATTGATATAAAATTTAGGATAATATATTAGAATAATAAAAAAAAAGTCTTCTATTTTTTTTATGATAAAAAAAAGAAAGGTAAAATTAGAAAAGAAATTAATTTCCATTCTTTATAGGGGAGATTATATTAGCATAATTTGTTCAAGATAATTTTCAATCACGTCAACTTCATGGTATGATAAGCCAAATAGACTATAAACTAGGAAATTAAGCTTATATTCAAGGAAAATCTTCTCATCATTATCTTTATAATCATGATTAATTAGTTTATCAACATTTTCAACAATTAAACACATACGTGCTTCATCAGGAATGACAAATGGAAGTGTTTCAATGTTATCTTTTTTAACTGATGTAACTTTACCTAGAATATTCATCTTCATATGAACTAGAAACTTATATACTTTAGAATTAAACATTGCATATAATAATTTAAGCATATTAGTATCATCACATGTAATCATACCCAGATTATCAAATAGGTAATAATTCTCATCATCCCATATTGCAAAAATTTCACTATTTAAAAGTGGATATATAATCTTTGGATTTTCATATATCTTATAATCATTACGATAGTCTTTTATTTCAAATCTTTCATTTTTAATATAATCATGTTCATTGAAGTATCCATCATTAGGATAACTTTCACCAAGTTCATGATACAGGTAATTTTTAATAAAAGGATATTCATCTATTTGAATATTAATATCATCACGCAAGAATATTACATATCTGTTATCTTCTTTAATGCTATTTTTACTAATATCACATCCTTTAATTACAGGCTTAATAAAATGTGAACTTTCAGGTTCATGATACATTAGATAATTATAAGTTTCCTCATCAATAATAAAATCCTTATTAAAATGAGCATGTACACCTCGATGTGTTATTGTAAAATCAAAGTCTCTTACATATTCATGACGTAGCATAATATCATCATATACTTCAAAAATCTCCCGATTAAAAAAGTTAAAACGAAGATCATTAAGATAATTCTGATTTAATGTAAACTTATTATTAACATTAATCATGTCATTTGATTTATTTATTTTAGAAAGTGTAATCATACATAAATCACTAAGAAATACACTAGTTTTATCCATGTTACGATAATCAAAAAATGAATCAATAAAGTATGTTAAAAGATAGCGTCGAATCTTTTTTTGAGCAAGACTATTAAGAAACATATTAGGTGAAATAAATGATAAAACACCATTATCTTTAAGATTATTCATAGCTTTTTCAAAAAAAAGTGAATAAATATTTTTAATATTAGAATATGTTAAATAATTATCTGCTAAATATTCACCCCAACTTTTCATACTCTTTTTATCATAATTAAAGCTAATATTACCAAGACAAATGTCAAAACCACCATTATTAATAATATTATTAAACATATCAGACCACCTGAATGCATCAGGACATATTAATGGATCTTCAACTAATGCATTAGCATGAATAATTTTAGCATGAAAATAATAAGTAGTAAAATCTGGAATATATTCATTAAATATCTTAGTTAACTTAAATTTACATTCATCAATATTATGTTTATCACGGTCAATTCCATGAATTGAATCATAAACCATCCAAGCATGTTTAGTCATATTAGGATTTTCATCATATTGCATGAGCTTTTCATGAATCTTAAAAAGCAATCGTGTAACATCAATTAAATACCTACCATTTCCACAGTTAGGATCAATAATGCGTAAAATCATAAGCTTATCTTTTAGTACATCAAGCATATCATTTTGGTTATATGAATCAATAAGCTCATCTACATTATGTACCTTATTATCATCCAATTTAAGATAATTCAAAATAACATTCTCAAACATAATAAAAATATATATGTTCAAAGCAATATTAAAAGAATTAACATGTTAATAAAAAATATAAAAAATAGTATTAAAAAAAATTAAGTGGGGGTTAAAATGTAGTATAGAATAATTCTATACTTTTGCTTTTAGATTATCGTTTGCTGTTATTTGTGTTGCGTTTTTGCTCTGTTTTACTTGTGTATTTTGTACCATGAAATTTACTTTTATTTCATTTACATTGTATTTCTTGTTTGGTCCTGATATTATTGTTAATGTTTTTATACCATTACTTAGTTTTATATCTTGTGCTATTGTGATTGTTCCGTTTTCTATTACCATACGATCAATGAATGTTTTTCCATTGATTTTTAGTGTTACTTTTGTTCTTACTGCTACATCTTTGTTTGTTATTGCATCTTTAATATCTGCTTTTATCATGAGTTTTCCATTTTCATAGTATACACTTGTTGGTTGTATAAATACATTTGATGGTATTATTGTTACTGTTTGATTTACTTCTACACGATCATAGTTACCATTTGAGAACACAGCAGTTAATAAGTAATCTTTTGCTGCATAATTACTTGGTATTGTGTATACTAATGTTGCTACACCATTTATTACACGTACTTTTATTCTGTTTCCATTTGCATCTTTTAGTGTTACACCATTAAGTTTGAATGCTACATATCCATCTTTTATAAGTTCACCTTTATCAGATATTACAGCAGTAAGTGTAATACTTTGACCTGCATAAATTTCAGAATTAACAGTAACTTGTATTTGAGCATCTCCTTTAAGGATGTTTAATGTTTGTGTGTTGTTTTCAACTGAGGAGTATATTCCTTCAGGATCTACATAGTTCATTGTTAATGTTATGCTATGTGCTTTTACATTTACAGGTACTGTGATTTTGGTTCCATTTTCAACTTTGTATGTTTCTCCATTTACATCTACTGTATATGTTCCACTTACAGTTTGATTATATAAACCATATAAACTTAATGTAATATTTCCATCTTGATTATATTTAAGTGTTGAATTTGTTACATTTACAAATACATGGAATGGTGCATCAGGTGTGTTTCCTGATACTGATTTTGCTACTATTGCTTCATTTCCAAGAATTGATTCACCTTGTGAATCTGTTACATTTATAGCATTTCTTGAAGCTGTTGATCCTAGTGCATATATTAATGGTGTTCTTCCATTTAATGGTGTATCTACTGTTACATTAATATTATTTCTAGTTATTGTGTATTGACTGTTATTTCTTTCTGTTGTCATAACTACTACTGGATTTTTAGCTGTTACTGTTATGTTGTTATTTGTGAAACTAGCTTGTGATGATGTGTAATTTGTTTCATTTAATAATACAACATTATCAGCTGTCATGATAAGATTATTTCCTCTGAAAGATAAGGATGAATCATTATTTTTAAGCATTAAAATATCTTTTCCTGTTATTGTTATATTATTAGTGGTGAAGTCTAATGATCCTTTTTCTGAATCTGCAAATATTGTTTTATTTTCACCTTTTAAAGTTACATTACTGTATGTTAAATGGAATGTTGATTGTAAGCTTGTTGTATTTGAGTATCCATTTAATTTTACAACTGTTGGATTTACACCTTCAACTGTTACATTTGAGTAAAGTAAACTTAAAGTTGAACGGTAGGTATTTCCTTCTGTAGTCATAGCTATAAATGCTGGTTGTTCTCCTGTTACTTTTATGTTTGAGTACATAAGTGTTATTTCATTTGATGATGTTATATTTAGTATGAATGCTGTTTTATTTGTATTTACTATATTTATGTTTTCAAGTCTTAATTGATATCCTGTTTTCATATCTCCAATATATGATATGGTTGTATTATAGAATGTGTAATTTCCTTTATTAATTATTGGAATATATTCATTAATTTTTATATTTACACCATATATATCTGATTTTAAGTATATTTCAGTTCCATTTGTATATGTGATGTTTAATAATCCATTTTTATCAAATAATTGGTTATATGTGTCATTTTTAAGTATGTATATTGTAGGTGTATTTCCTAATAATGTGATATTTTCACAATTTGCATCTTGTGATACTGATGTATCTCCACCATAGGTTTCATTACCTATGAGAGTTGAATTTATTACTGATGAATTTTTTACATTTTTAAGTTCAATTGTATTATTTGAAGTTGTATTTGCAGTAAGTCTTACTATTTCTACATTGTTACTGTTAACTACTTCTATTGGGTTAGTTGAATTTGACATAGAATTTGATGAGTTAATTAATACATTATCTGAATCTGTAATTATTAGTGCTGATGCATTTATTGCATTTATTGTATATCCATTTGATATAATGTTTTTACCAACTAAAGTTATTGCTGAGTTATCTGCAATGTTTTGTTGTGATGTTACATTAATTGTATTACCTCTGGTTGTAAGATTTTCTCCATTGAAGTATATTCCATTTACTTGTTGTGTTGTGTTAATTAGTATTTTGTTTGATGAAATTACAGGATTCATGTATTTATCTGCAAAATTAACTGTTATTCCTGCTGCATTTTTAGATGTAATACTAATTTGATTTGATTGAATTTCTTCTTTTAATCCTGTTTGTGTTGCATTTGCTGCAATTATTCCTTTTGCATTATTATCTGATGTGATATTTATTTTATTTGAAGAGATTGTATTGTTGTTTGTATTTCCATTAATTAGTATACCTTGTGCATCTTCTGTTGTTTCAAGTTTAATTGTATTTGAATTTAATGCTGTTAAGTTAATATCACCATTAAGTGCTATAGCTGTTGCTTTTGATGCTTTAATATTTATTGTATTTGATTTTACTATATTGTTTGTAATTTTATTATTTGCTGTGAATACTATTGCTTTTACTTCTCCATTTGAAGTTGCATTTATATTAACGTTATTTATATTGTTATTTGATGATGTGATTTCTATTACATTTAATGAACTGTCAGCTTGTTCATTATTTTTTATAATATTTACATTACTTATAAGTGTATTATCACCATTTACAAGGATTGTTGTTGATACTCCTGTATGTGTAATATTTACATTGTTTATTTTATTTTTTTGTGTGTTTAGAACTATTGCATTTGCATTTTCTGTATTCATCTGGATATCTGATATCCATACTAATGAATCATCACTTACTGTAATTGTTCCATTATTTAGTAATGCATCTTCACCTGTTATTGTTACTTTTTTATTTTTAATAATGAAGTTTTTATTATTAAATACTCCTTGGAAGTTTAATTTTGAGTAATCTGTAACATTTGCGAGAATATTTCCATCAGCATCAAAGAAGTTTGAATATGTACCATCTGTTATATTATATACTACTCCTGTTTCAGGTGTGTTATTTTCATATGTATTTGTAGTTTTATCTATAACTACTGCATCATCACCTGCTTTAGGTCCTGCTGTAATTATGTTATTTATAATAGTGTTATTTGATGTTTTAACATTTAATGCTAAATTTTCACTACTTGCTATAACATTATTTTTAAGTGTTATATTTCCTTGTGTTACTTGTACTAATCCTGTAATATTGTTATTTTCTATTATTGAGTTTACTGCTAATTTATCTGATACTGTAATATTTGTTAAATTATTATTTCTAAGTTGTGATGTTCCTCTTATTGTTGTTGTACCTTTAACTATATTATTTTCTACAGTTGAATTTGAAACAGTTAATCCACCTGATATTGTATTGTTTATGTATGTGGAATTTGCAAATACAGCAGTCATATCACCATTTAGAAGTTTGTTATTTCTAAATGTTTGGTTATTTACTACTCCTCCACCCCATTGGGTTGAAAAACCACCTGATACTATTGTATTGTTATCAAAAACATTGCCCACACCTGTAATTACTACAGCCATTGATGTTGCACTAAGTGATGCTGGCATTATTCTACAGTTTTTAATAGTGTTATATGAGTTGAAAATTGGGTCTATTATATTAACATTAAATGTTGTTAAGTAAAGAAGATTTCCTACTTGACCTTCTGCTCTTATTGTACAGTTATCTATTGTACAGTAGTTTGCTGCTGCAATTACAAATGAACTACTTCCACCATTATTTTTTGTTGAAATGTAAGAGTTTTTTAATGTTATGTTTTCAGCATAGTCTCTTATTGTTGTTTGACCTACTCCTGAACCTACTCTTTGATCTTCTACAACTGCTGATACATTATCTATTACAACATGTTTTACAGCACTAATCCAGAATTGTGTATTATGTAGGTTTATTCCTGTAATATTTGTATGATCTGCACCTGTTATTATAGCAAAGCTGGATTCTGGACTTTCTCCAAAGTAGTTTCCTGCTGTTGTGTTAAGATCTATTAATGAATCTTGTGTTGATGAGATTATATTTACAGGTTTGTTAATTGATATTGTGAAGTTTTTTCCTAGACCTGATATTTTTCCTTGAATATCAAGTGTATCTCCTTCTGTTACATTTTCAGGTAGTGTATAGTTATTTTCTGCTTTAAAGTAATCTTTTATTGTTGTGTTTGTTATTATGTGTGTTTGTACTTTTTTCACAGTTTTATTAGTTGTTGTGTCTTTTTTATTTAATTCTTTTTTTTTTCATTTTTTGTTACTTGTGATTCTTTTTTAATCACTTTTTTTTCTTTAACATCAGATTTTACATCTTGTATTTCTGATATATCTGACTGAATATCTCCTGTAGCTTGAATAGTGTCTGATACTACATTTTGATTATCAGTTACATCTGCTGCATTTATTGAAGATACAGCAAAAAGTAAAATCATTGATATTAAAAGAAATTTTAATACATTTGATTTAGACATAATAAATTTCACTCCATTTAAGTATTATTTATTAATTTTAAAAAATACTTAAAATATATATAAT